>CAYWAR010000130.1:0-7050 GCA_964455765.1 uncultured Elusimicrobia bacterium | reverse complement strand
AATAATCCTTTAGGCCCCTAATCAAAAGTTCCCCCCCCAGTCTGGGTCTTTGGGCCCAGCGCGTGGTGGGTCTTGCGTCCCTGTTTACCTCATAGCATCGGCGGTACAATAGTCCTAGGACATCCCAGGACCTTGGGCCCTGGGTCCGCAGGGAAGAATTCATGAGAATACGAACCATTCGAGAAGCATCATTCCTCGCCCTGGCGCTCGCGCTCACCCCGTTGTGGGCGGGGGCCCCCGATCCCAAGCCCAAGGACTCAAGCTCCCCGGCCTCGGCCAAAGAGGAGAAGAAGCCGGCGGACCCCGCGCCCGAGAAGCCCAAGCTCGACCCCAAGCCCGCCTCGCCCGCCGAGGAGAAGCCCCAGCCCGTCTTCCTCACCGAAGAGGAAGGCGTCGTCGGCGCTTTCACCGCCATGTGGGAGAAGTGGAGCAAGCCCGAGGCGGCCGAGGACCCCGCTGCCCGGCCCTCCCCGGCCAAGGAGAAGGTCAAGAAGATCGTCGAGGGCATCGCCAAGGACATGGAGACCGCCCCAAAACCCGAGCAGAAGAAGGCCATCATCGCCGACCGCCTGGGCGCGGCGGCCGCGGTCCTGGTCTCCCCGGAGTCGGAGAACATCCCGGCCCCGGCGCGCAACGGCATGAGCAACGACGTGGCCGGCCTCCTCAACCAGACCGGGGACCTGGACACGGCGAAGAAGGTCTCCGATTCCGTACTCGGCCGGGACCCGGACGACAAGGACGCGCTCAACAACCGCGCCATGTCCCATTTCAAGCTGGGCAGCTACCGCAGCGCGATCGCGGACGCCGACCACGCGGCCCTGCTCGACCCGACCGACGAGCGGGCCCTGACCACGCGCGCCATGGCCCACTACCAGATGAAGAACTACGCCCAGGCGCTCGAGGACGCGCGCCGGGCGCTGGCCATCGATCCCAACAACATGCTCTCCTTCCAGATCGCGCGGCTCTCGGAGGGCCGGGTGTCCCGCCCCTCCTCGCTCGCCCTCGACGCCGCCCAGAAAGCCCAGGCCGAGAAGATCGCCAAGGAATACGAGGGCATGCTGGAGCAGCGCAATCAGGCGGAGACTTCCGCGCCGGTGCGCACCGAGGACCTTCGCGCCCAGGCCCCGTCCAAGCCCGCGGAACGGATGACCGACTCGCTCAACCAGAAGGCGCTGGTCCAGGTCCGGCTCGGCGACGCCAAGAGCGCCATCGAGTTCGCGGGCAAGGCCCTGGCGCAGGACCCCCGCAACGCGCGCGCCTACTACATCCGGGCCGCGGCCCAGAACATGATGGGCGAGCATCTGAAGGCCATCGAGGACGCGGGCACGGCCCTGGAGCACAACCCGGAGCTCGCCGAGGCGCTCGACGCCCGGGCCGCCGCCTTGAACGCGCTCGGCCGCCATGACGAGGCCATCCTGGACGCGGAGCGCTCCATGGCGGTCAACGAGAAGAACCCCTACGCCTTCCGCCACCGCGGCCTGGCGCGGGAGAGCAAGGGCGACATCGACGGCATGATCGACGACTACCGCAGCGCGGCCCTGCTCAACCCGCAGTTCGAGGGTCCCTACAAAGAAGCCGTCGCCAAATACCAGCCCACGCGGGCCCCCGCTCGCGCGCCGGAGAGCGCCCCCCCACCCTCTCGGGGCAACCGCCGCTTCCTCGTGGTCCTCGCCTCTTCCCTGACCGGCGGACTCCTCGTCGCCGTGGGCCTGCTCCACATCCTGGGCGGCCGGGGGTCCAAGGCGTCCGGGACCGAGACGCGCCATGAGGCCGGCGCCATGGTGGCCAATTACCGCGTGGTCCGGACCATCGGCAACGGCGGCATGGGCGTGGTCTACGAGGCCTTCGACAAGGCCCTGGGCCGCCCGGTCGCGATCAAGAAACTGCGCGACGAGCTCAAGAACGACCCCGTGGAGCGCGAGCGCTTCCTCCAGGAGGCCCGCATCGTCGCCGCCCTCCACCACCCCAACATCGTGGACATCCACACCATACTCCAGACCGGCGAGGACCACTACCTGGTCTTCGAGTTCGTCAAGGGCCGCACCCTCGAGGAGATCCTCGCCCAGAAGGGGCGCCTGAGCCTGGCCGAGGCGCAGTTCATGGTGCGCGGGGCCTGCGCCGCGCTCGCCTACGCCCACGACCACGGGGTGGTCCACCGCGACCTCAAGCCCTCCAACGTGATGCTCACCGACGACGGCTGGGTCAAGGTCATGGATTTCGGCATCGCCCGACAGGCCAAGGACGGCCTGAGCCGCCACACGGCCGCGGGCACGGGGCCGGGCACGCCGGTCTACATGGCCCCGGAGCAGGAGCGCGGCGAGGTGCGCAAGGAGTCCGACGTCTACGCCCTGGGCGTCTGTCTCTACGAGATGCTCACCGGCAAGCGCGCCTTCCACGGCTCCAGCGTCAGCGCCGCCAAGCTCGGCCGGGGCTACCCCAAGCCCACCAGCCTGGTCGCGGGCCTTCCGCCCGCGGTGGACGCGCTCATCGACGCGGCCCTGGACCCGGACCCCGACCGCCGCATCCCGACCGCGGTGGAGCTGCGCGCGCGCCTGGACGCCGTCCGCGCCTGAATTATTGTAGAATCGCCGGGTGCCTACCGTCGAGAAGCCTGGAACGGACGACACCCCCCTCCTGCGTCAATATCGCGCCCTGAAGTCGGCTTATCCCCACGCCTTGCTCCTCTTCCGCCTGGGCGATTTCTACGAGCTCTTCGGCGACGACGCGCGCGCCGCGAGCCCCGCCCTGGGGGTGGTCCTCACCCAGCGCCAGGGCATGCCCATGTGCGGGGTGCCCTATCACTCGGCCTCGCACTACATCGCCAAGCTCCTCAAGGCGGGCCACAAGGTCGCGGTGGCCGACCAGATGGAGGATCCCTCCAAGGCCAAGGGCCTGGTCCGGCGCGCGGTGACGCGCCTGATCACCCCGGGCACGCTCGTCGAGGACGAGTTCCTCGACAGCCGCTCGACCAACTACCTCGTCGCCCTCGACGTCGACACCGTCGGCTGGGGGCTCTCCTGCGTGGAGGTCTCCACCGGAGAGTTCTGGGCCACCCAGGCGCTCAACGACCATGCGTACCTCCAGCTCTTCTCCCTGCTGGCCAAGCTCGACCCGGCCGAGGTGCTCTGCTCCCCCAAGACCGCCGACGACCTCCGCCTGCGCCAGGTGCTCGGGCCCCGGACCTCGCTCACGCTCTGGGAGCGGCCCTTCCCCTCCTCCGATGAGACCGCCGACCTAGACAACATCGAGCTCTGGCAGAACCGCCACCTGGCCCTGCGCGCGGCGCTCAAGTGCCGCCGCTACGTGGCCGACGCTCAGTCGCACTTAAAGGACACCCTCAAGCCCGTCTACCGCGAGGCCGCCTCCGACATGCAGCTCGATGAGGCCGCCATCCGCACCCTCGAGCTGGTCCACTCGGCGGAGGGGGAGCGCAAGCACTCGCTCTGGGGAGTGCTCGACCGCACCCGCACGCCCATGGGGAGCCGCCGGCTCAGGCATTGGATACTGCATCCCTCCACCGACCTCCAGGAGATCGAGCGCCGCCTCAACTCGGTCGAGGAGCTGCTGGACAAAGCCGAGTCGCGCGCGCGGCTCGCGCGCATCCTCGGCGAGCTCTCCGACATCGAGCGGGTCGTCAACCGCCTGGCCACGCGCTCCGCCTCCCCGCGCGACTTAGCCGCCCTGCGCCAGACCCTGCTCCAGCTTGACGCCTTCGAGGTCCTGCTGGCCGACTGCGAATTCTGCTCCGGCATCGCCCAGCTCTGGCGCGCGCTCCTCGACGTCGCCGCCCCGCTCAAGGAGGCGCGCGCCCTCCTGCAGGCCTCGCTGGCCGAGCGCCCCAACACCCGCATTTCGGAAGGCGGCTTCATCCGCGAGGGCTACGACGCCCGGCTCGATGAGCTGCGCGCGGTGCGCTCCGACAGCCGCGCCTTCCTCTCCCGCCTGGAGGAAAAGGAGCGGCAGACCACGGGCATCGGCTCGCTTAAAGTGGGCTATAACTCCATCTTCGGCTACTACATCGAGGTGACCAAGACGCATTCCTCCAAGGTCCCCCACCGCTATTACCGCAAGCAGACCCTCACCAACGCCGAGCGCTACATCACCCCCGAGCTCAAGGAGCTGGAGGTCAAGATCCTGGGCGCCGAGGACCAGTGCCTGCGCATCGAGGCCGAGCTCTTCGAGAAGCTGCGCGAGGGGGTGCTCTCCTACGGCGACGCCCTGCGCCGCTTCGCGGGCCTCGTCTCCGAGCTCGACGCCCTGGGCTCGCTCGCCGAGGCCGCGGCCCTGGGCGGCTGGGTCAAGCCCAAGGTGGACCTCTCCTACTCCTTCGAGGTGGAGGACGGCCGCCACCCGGTGGTGGAGGCCCTCCTGCCCGCGGGCTCCTTCGTGCCCAACTCCATCTCGCTCGATGGAGCCAAGACCCAGACCCTCATCATCACCGGGCCCAACATGGGCGGCAAGTCCGTCTTCCTGCGCCAGAACGCGCTCATCGCGGTCATGGCCCAGATGGGGAGCTTCGTCCCGGCCAAGTCGGCGCGCCTGGGCATCGTAGACAAGATACTCACCCGCATCGGTTCCAAGGACCAGCTCTCGCGCGGAGAGTCCACCTTCATGGTGGAGATGCGCGAGACCTCCCACATCATGAAGTCCGCCACCCTGCGCTCCCTGGTGCTCCTAGACGAGGTCGGGCGCGGCACCTCGACCTACGACGGCATCTCCATCGCCTGGGCCGTGCTCGAGCACTTAAACAAGCAGGGCGCAGACGGCGCGGAGTCCGCCTCCCGCCAGCGGGGGCCGCGGGTGGTCTTCGCCACGCACTATTTCGAGCTCACCGAGCTCGCCGACCTCCTGACCGGGGTCCACAACGCGAACGTCGAGGCCCGGGAATGGACGACCCCGGAGGGGAGGACGGAGGTGGTCTTCCTCCACAAGATCTCCCCCGGCCCGGCCGACCGCTCCTTCGGCATCCATGTAGCCGAGTTGGCCGGCCTGCCCGCAGCCTGCCTGACCCGGGCCCGGGCGATACTCCATGGCTTTGAGAACGAGGCCCGGACCGCTCCGCTCCCGATCACGGCCAAGGAGAACGCGGAGCCGACATTGCCCCTTTTCGAGGAGCATCCCATACTCCATGAGCTGCGCAGGCTCGAGCCCGACGAGATGACCCCCCTCGAGGCCCTGCGCCGCCTCTCCGAGCTCAAGAAGCGTTTGTAAGCCCTCCCATGCCCCATATCGCCCGCCTGAGCCCGGAGACCGCGGCCCGCATCGCCGCCGGCGAGGTGGTCGAGCGCCCCGCCTCGGTGCTCAAGGAACTGCTGGAGAACTCCCTGGACGCCGGCGCTTCCCGCATCGATATCGAGACCCGCGGGGCGGGCCGCGAGCTCCTGCGCGTAAGCGACGACGGCTGCGGCATGGACGCGGCCGACTGCCGTTTGGCCGTGGAGCGCCACGCCACGAGCAAGATCACCTCTTTAGATGATTTAGAGACGCTCGCCACTTTCGGCTTTCGCGGGGAGGCCCTCTACGCCGCGGCCGCGGTCTCCAAGCTGACGCTGCAGAGCTTTCCGCGGGGAGGCAAGGCGGGGCGGCGCCTGGAGCTCGAAGGCGGCAAGCTCCTAAGCGAGCGCGACGCCCCCCCCGTCCCCGGCACCTCGGTGGAGGTCAAGGACCTTTTCTTCAACACTCCGGCGCGCCTGAAATTCCTCAAGTCGGACGCCTCGGAGAAGTCCCGCATGCTGCGCGTAGTCGAGGAAGCGGCCATGGCCGACCCGGCCGTGTCGTTCACCTACCGCTCCGAGGGCCGCGTCCTGCTCAAATTCCCGGCGCAAAAGGGCAAGGACGCCTTCGCGGCCCTGCGCCTTCGCGCGGCCGAGGCTCTTGGCGCGGAGCTCTGCGACGGCCTTCTCGCCGTCAAGACCGAGCCCCCCGGCCTCTCGCTCTGGGGGCTCATCTCCCCGGCCGACAACATGCCCGCCACCCGCTCCTTTCAGTTCTTCTTCATCAACCGCCGCCCGGTGCAGAGCCGCATCCTCCAGCAGGCCCTCTACCGCGCCTATGAGCCCTTCCGCCCCAGGAGCCGCCATCCCGCGGCCGCGCTCTTCTTGACCCTTCCGGCCTCCGAGATCGACGTGAACGTGCATCCGACCAAGAGCGAGGTCCGTTTCCGCCGCGAGCGCGCCGTCTTCGAGGCCGTGGCCTCCTCCGCCTCCCGGGCGCTTTTGGATTCGAAGGGCATCCCCACGCTCTCCGACGCGGGCGCCTCGCCCGCCGTCTTGGATCGCCCCTACGCCTTCGACTCCTCCGTTCCCATCGGCGGCGCCGCGCCCGTGAGCGAGCCCTCCCTGTTCTTCGCCGAACCGGAAAACCGCGGCCGCCGCTGGGCCGAAAGCCCGCGGTATCTGGGCCAGGTCGAGAAGACCTATCTCGTCTTCGACGCCGGAGGCGGGCTCTTGGTGTTCGACCAGCACGCGGCGCAGGAGCGCGTCCTATTCGAGCGCTTCTCCGAGCGCATACGCTCGGGCAAGCCCTTCGTGCAGAAGCTCATGCTCCCCATCTCCATGGACATGCCGGCGTCGCAGAGGACGAGAGTGCTCGCGCGAAAAAAGGAACTGCGGGAGGCGGGCTTCGAGGTAGAGCCCTACGGGAAGATGACCCTGCAAGTGACCGCGGTCCCCGACCTCTTCGATAAGACCGCCGACATCCGTGAGATGATCGAACGGGTCTTGGAGAGGTTCCAGTCCCCCGGGGCGGCCAAGGCCCAGACCCGCTACGACGGCGCCGCGCTCATGGCCTGCAAGGCCTCGGTCAAGGCCCACGACCCGCTCGATGAGCGGGAGGCTCTCCAGCTCGCCGCGGACCTGGCCCTCTGCCGGGACATGAGCTGTTGTCCCCATGGGAGGCCGACCTTCCTCTCCTTCGACCGCGACGAGCTAGCCCGCCGCTTCGGACGGTCGGGACCTCCCTAAGCGCGCGCGGACCCGTCCGCGCGCGTTTTCCGTGTATTAAGCCTCTACTCCAACTCCGTCTTTTCCTGCACCCATTTCATCAGCGTCT
>CAYWAR010000129.1:0-7072 GCA_964455765.1 uncultured Elusimicrobia bacterium | reverse complement strand
GCGGCCCCTTGGCCGCCGTCGAGCGGATGCGGGTCATCGCCAAGAACAAGGTGCGATCGATCGGCATCCGGGCCCTCGCCCTCATGAAGAGCCCCACCTCCCTCAAGACCCTGACCCGGACCCGCAAGGACCCCGACGGAGCGGTGCGCGACGCCAGCGCCCTGGCCTTGGCCCGCCTCGGCATCGGGGAGGAGCTCGACCGCTTCATCGAAGCCCTCTCCGACGAGGACCCGATGGTGCGCGCCAAGGCGGCCCGGGACCTGGGGGAAGTGGCCAGCCCCGCGGTGACGGCGCGGCTCAAGCCCCTGGCCGATGACCCCAGCTATCATGTGCGGGCCGCGGTCATGGAGAGCCTCGGAGCGACGGAGGACGTGGTAGCCATCCCCGAGCTGTCCGCCGGCATGGAGGACCAGAACGAGCTGGTCCGCTCCAAGGCCGTGGCCGCCCTCGGCCGCATCCCCAGCCCCTCGGTGCTCCCCTTCCTCGAGAAGGCCCTCAAATCGCCCAACGCCACCATTGAACTGCTGGCCACGGCCGGGCTCGCCCGCCGCGGCAAGGAGGTCGACTTGAACCTGGCCCAGCGCTCCCTCTCCCAGCCGGATGTCGACACGCGCGTGCTGGCCGTGGAGGTGCTGGAGGCCGTGGGATCCGAGCGCGCGGTGGAGATATTGGAGTTCGCGCTCGAGGACAATGAGATGCGGGTGCGGGTGCGGACCGCGGCCGCGCTCGTCCGGCTCCTGCAGAAGAAGAAACCGGCCAAGGCCGGAAAAGCAGGGAAGCCCTGATGACCGCGTGGGAAGCTCGCGGAGGACCGCGGCCTCCTGTCCCGGGAGTCCCGGGCTCGAAGTCCTCCCGCTGGGTACGCGGTCGTCCCCGTGACGCGGGGACGCCGCTCGGGTCTCATCCCTCGCGGCTTCGCGCGCTCGGGATTCCGACACGCCCCATCGAGAGGGCTTCGACCCGGGCCTCCGGCGTTTCGAGGGTGGCCTCGGCCCTCTCGCGCGTAACCGCCGCGGTCCTTATGGCGTCTGCCCTGGCAGGCACGGCTCTGCCCGCCTTCGCGATACGGGCCGATCCGGCTTCGCGACAAGACATTAAAAGGTTTGGACTTGATGAAGCGGAGGTCCCTACGGTGGAGGATTCGATTCGGAGGGCGCGCGAGGTGGAGGCGGTCGGCCGCTTCAACGCCGGCGGCGGGGGCCGCCGCTTCGCCCGGGGCCTGCGGGCGCTCTCGGCCGATGGAGGCGCCCAAGCCTCCCCTCCGGACGCGCGCCGGGCGGCGGAGGCTTTCCTCAGCCAGAGCCGGACCCTGCTGGGCATCGACCCCGCGGAGCTGAGGCTCGAGCTCGCCCGCACCGACGGGGGAGTCCATCACCTGATGTTCGAGCAGATCCACGAGGGCGTGCCCGTGGAGCGGGCGAAGGTCAAGGTCCACATCGACGAGAGCGGAGAGGTGCGCCAGGTCCGCTCGGGCTTCGTCAGCGTCGCGGGCTTGCGCCCCATCCCCTGGGTCCGGGTGTCCGCGGGGGCCGGGGCGGGGGCCGCCGACCTAGGGGTCCCCGCGCCGCGCTCCGGCGGCAGCCTCGTCTTCCTCCCCCTGCGCGGAGGGTCGGTGCGGCTTGCCTGGAAGTTCCGGCTCGCCGCCCCCGGGGGGCGTTGGGTGATCTTCATCGACGCCCTCGAGGGCACGGTGCTCTTGCGCTATAACGACCTGCGCCTCCAGGGCTGCCCCGCCTGCGCGGGGAGCGCGGGAAAGGTGATGGGAGACGTCTTCGACCTCGACCCGGTCAGCACCGTCGGGCCCGTGCCGCGGCCCTTCACCCATCAGCGTGTCCATATTTGGAAGGCGCCGCCCGCCGCCGCCGCCGAGGCCCTGACCGGCGCCTCCGGCTGCTACTGCTCCGGGGACCAGGGGAAAGTCTTCGCCTCCCTGCAGGGTCCCTATGTCCATGTGTCCAATTTCAATGTCAGCAACGCCCACTACGACAACGGTGGAGGGGTCTGGTCGACCTTCGCCTCGCCCATCTCCTCCCCCCATCCCTACGCGGACAACGCGGTGGTCATCTCCACCATCAACGCACCCTCGGCGGCGCTCAAGCTCATGCCCGTCTTCTCCTCCTTCGACGTGGGAGCGGTGGACTTCTTCGGGGAGATCTCCGATGACGACCAGGTCTCGATCCTCGACGGCTCCGGGAACGCGGTGGCCACCTATGTGGGGAACCGGACGGCCTCCTTCCAGGGCGCGGCCGTCTCCGGGGCGAAGCTCAACCTCAAGCTGACCTCCAACGCCTCCGGGACCCACTCCGGCTACGACGTGACTTCGTCGAAGTATCTCACGCTCATCGCCGATCCCCCGACTTCCGACGCCGCCACTTCGAATTTCACCTGGACCTCCACCATGACCCTCGACGGCACCATCGACGAGGTCAACCTGTTCTACCATCTCAACAAGATGCACGACTATTTCATGGGAGGGCCCAATTCCTCCACCTCCGCCTACATCAGCAAGCCGGTGGTGGCCATGGCGCGCGCGGGCCCCAACCTCGCCCAGGCCTTCTACGACCCCGTGGCGCAGAATCTCTCCTTCGGCACCGTGGGCGAAGGCTACGCGCGCGACGCCACCGTCATCCGCCACGAGTACACCCACTATGTCATCGACCAGGTCTACCCGGTGCTCAACTACGGCCAGCACGGCGCCATCTCCGAGGCCCTGGCCGACTACTTCGCCGCGGCCTCTTTCTCCTTCAACGATCCCATCGGCGCCGACGTGACGGCCATCGGGAAATACACCAACTCCGGGCTGGGCTACGAAGGAGCCTTGCGCGAGATCGACACGGCCAAGGCCTCCGCCCGCATCTTCCCGACCCACTGGACCGGGGAGATCCACGACGACAGCCTCTTCGTCAGCCAGGCCCTCTACGAGATCCGCCGGGACATCGTCGCCGCCGCCGCCAACCCCTCCTTCTGTTCCGACAACGGCATCGCTCCGGCGTTGTGCGCAAGGCGCTGCGCCGACAAGCTGGTCTTCCGCTCGTTCTTTTACTTCCCGGACAACTTCACCGACCTCCTGGCCGCCATGGTGCAGGTGAGCTCGCGTTCGGCCACGCTCGCGCCGGAGTGCGGGGCCAACGGCACGCAGGACGGGACCATCCGGGCGCGCTTCTCCGGGCACGGCATCGTGGAGCGCGCGGCGCCCTCGGCGGGGCAGGACGCCTACGAGCCCAACGACGGCGCCCAGTCGGCGACCGATGTCACCACCGCCTCGGTCATCAGCGGGAACATCTATCCCGCCGCGGACCAGGACTATTTCGCCGCGGGCGCCGGCGCCGGGAGTTTCCGGGCCGTGCTCTCTCTGCCGGAACACTCCGAGGCCCCCGGCACCCATTACGCCTACGGCCTGACCCTTCTTGACGGGAAGTTCAACATCCTCAAGACCGCGGACCCCCTCATCGACGTCAATCCCTCGCTCAATGGGGGCTGTCCGAACCTGCTCGCCACGCCGTGCCTGACCACGGTCGCGCAGGTTTCCTTGGAATACGACAACCCCTCCGCGGGACAGCTCTACTTGGTGGTCGCCGCGGGCATCACGGACACCGGGTCCAACGACCGCACTTCCTCGACGAGGGCCTACGCCTTGAAGGTGGAATCCAGCCGTTCCGGGGCCCTCGCCACGACCATCGCCGCGTCCTACGACCGCGACGTCATCGGCTTCAGCGTGTCCGCGGCCTCGTTCCCCACCGCCCAGAACTTCGTCTTTCATAGAGCGCGCTTGCGCGACCATGCCTTGGTCCCGCTCCCGGACACCGCGACCGACGGGGCGACCTCGTATCTGACGGTGCAGGGGTCCACCAGCTCCGGCGGTCTCGTCTCCGGCACGCTGAAGCTCGCCGACCTTTCCCCGAGCCTGCCGGGCTTCGCCGTCCGCTTCCCCTCGGTGGGCACGGTGTATCTCGAGGTCTTCGGCCGCAACCCCCTGGGCCGGTCGCAATCGCTCGGCTTCTCCAACGCCCTCCACCTCGGCGGGCGGAGCGCCGAGTTGAGCGCGTGGAACAACGTCTTCAACCCGCTCCGGGGCGAGAAAGCGACCGCCAAGTACGAGATCCTGGAGCCGGGCCAGGTGACGCTCAGGCTCTTCACGGTCAACGGCTCCCTGGTCCGCACCCTGGTCGATGAGGCCAAGCCCGCGGGCAAAGGCTCGGTGGATTGGGACGGGACCAATTCGGCCGGCTCCCGGGTGGCGAGCGGCATCTATCTTCTGCACCTGAAAGCGCCGGGGATCACCAAGACGCAGAAGATCATAGTCATAAAATGAGCGGATCTATCGCCAAATCGCGGATATTTTCGTTGAAAATCTCCGCGATTTGGCTCTTTGGGACAATGGTCACGGCGATTGGAACGGCAAAGGCACAGGAGGATCCTGGGGTGACGGCGGCCCCGGTGTTGCAGATCCCGCTCAGCGCCCGGGCCGCGGCCATGGGGAGCGCGTACACCGGTGTCGCGGCCGACGCCGCGGCTCTCGAGTACAATCCCGCGGGCCTGAGCGGGCTCCAATCCCATGAGTTCTCCCTGACCCACATGAAGGGGTTCGTGGACCAGACCATCGAACACGCGGCCTTCGGCCTCCCTTTGCCTTTCGCGGGGCTCATCGGCAACGGCTACTCCTCGCTGGGCCTGGGGGTGACGATGTCGCGCTTCGGAGACATCGAGGTCAACCGCACCCGCCCCGACGGCTCCTTCCTGGACACGCGCACGCTCAAGGCCGGGGGAGACCTGGTGGCTTCCTTCGGCTACGCGGAGAGGCTCGCCGAGACTCCCGTGGAGACCCGCAAGGAGAACTACCGCGTCGACCACTTCATCGGGGTGGGGGGAAAATGGGTGCGCTCCACCCTGGCGCAGGATCACTCCGCCGCGGCGTATGCCGCGGACTGGGGCTCCCTGGTGATGATCACAGCCGCCGGCTTCAGCTTAGGCCTCTCAGCCCTCCCTCTGGGGGGCAAGATGCGCTTCATCGAGGAGGCCGACCCCCTGCCCATGACCTTCAAGGGGGGCGTCGGCTATCTCCTCCCCCTGGACATGATCGAGTCCCCTCCCAGCCAGGCCCTCCTGCTGGCCGCCGACGGGGACTACCTCTATTTCGAGAAGCAATGGCATGTGAACCTCGGGGTCGAATATTCGGCCATGCGCAATTACTTCGTGCGCCTGGGCTACCAGATCCACCGCGACATCGCGGGGCTCACCGTGGGCTTCGGCGCCCGGTGGCGGGGTTTCGGCGTCGACTACGCCTGGGCTCTGACCGAGGCCATGGGAGACCTGCACCGCGTGGGCCTGAGCTGGCGTTTCGGCAAGGTGGAGGTCCGCACGCGGGAGGAACAGCGCAGGCCCTTCATCGAGAGCATGCCGGAGCAGGAGGGGCTCAAGGAGCTCGAGGAGAAGACCCCGGAGGACATCCCCTTCAAGCCCAGGCGTCCCTCGCCCGAGAAGCGGCGCCCGAGCGCACCCGGCTGGATCTACTGATGGAGCCGGCGCGCGGGCCGTTCTCCTCTCGCGCCGTCCCCGAGGCGTCACCCGCAGCGGGGGCGGGCCGGCGGGTGCTGGTCCTCAACAATCATTTCCATGCCGTGGCCCTCACCGGCTGGCAGCGGGCGATCTCGCTGATCCTGCTGGAGCGGGCCCTGGCCGTCGACGCGTCCTGGCGCACCTACGACTTCCCCCGCTGGCTCGATTTCTCCGCGTCCTGCGAGGGCTATTCCGGGGGCTTCGCCCGCACCCCGAGGCTCCGGGTGGCCCTCCCCGAGGTGATACTCCTGCGCGCCTACGGGGGGATGCCGCGCCGGGAGGCCGTCTTCAACCGGCGCAACCTCTACCTCCACTACGCCCACCGCTGCTGCTATTGCGGAGAGGAGTTCTCGCCGGAGGGGCTGACCCTGGACCACGTGCTCCCCCGCTCCCGGGGCGGCAAGTCGGGCTGGGAGAACGTGGTGGTCTCCTGCGTCGAGTGCAACAAGCGCAAGGGCGACCGCCTGCCCTCGGAGGCCCAAATGGCC
This sequence comes from uncultured Elusimicrobia bacterium, assembly GCA_964455765.1. Classification (GTDB taxonomy): domain Bacteria; phylum Elusimicrobiota; class Elusimicrobia; order UBA1565; family UBA1565; genus CAYHRV01. The sequence continues at coordinate 1,028 of CAYWAR010000129.1, read as the reverse complement.
CTGCGGGTCGTGCCCGCCAAACCCAAGGCCCAGACCCTGGGCGGTGCGCTCAACGGCTCCGTGCGCCCTGCCTGGCTCCCTTTCCTGAAGAATCCAGGTTAAAGATCTTTGGCGGTGAGGCGGAGGGATTCCAGCTTCCAGCCGGAGAACTTGTAGAGGAAGCCCTCCTTGCCCTTGCGCCGGACCCAGTGCACGAACTCCGGCGCTTTGGGCCCGATGTCCAGGGTCAGGGACTGGCCCAGCCCGTAGCGGGCGCTCAGGCGCAGTTCGGGGTTGTTGACTCCGCGCAGGAGGAGAGGGTCGAGGGAGGATTCCGCGGACACGGAGTCGCCCTCCAGGCGCGAGAGCGCCGTCAAGACGGCGTCGATCTTGCCCAGCCCCGCGGCGGAGACGGTTTTCCCGCCCTCCAGGACCCATCGCCCGGCCGAGCGGGAGAGGCGCAGGGAGTGCTTCTGTCCGCGCAATTCGAGGGCGGATACGCTCGAGGCGTCCAGGGCGGCGGCCACGCGCTCGGCCCATTCCCCGGCGTCTTTTTCGAACTCGAAGCGCCCCATCCCCCTGGCCTCGAACACCTCCGCGGAGCCTGAACGGCGCAGGAAGAAGGTGTCGTACTCCGCGCCGGAGCGTCCGATCCAGGCGTCGAGCGAGGGTTCGGCGTCGCTGGCCAGGCGGTAGAGCCGCACGCGCACGGCCGAGGACTCGTTGACCGCGAAGAGGGCGTGACGGTCCTCCCGGGAGCTCAGGGGCTCGGAGAGGCGGAGCTTGGAGAGCTTGTCGAGAAAGCCCTCCACCGCCGTCGTGCCGGCCGGAAAGCGGAAGGGCTCGAGCAGTTCCCAGCCGCCCTGTCCCTTGGAGAGGGAAAGCTGGGGGAGCCCGGGTCGGGCGAGGACGATCTTCGCCGCGGAGGAGGCGTCCCCGGCCAGGAGGGCGACGGGGGAAGGCCGATGCTCGCGCCAGAGGAGGAAGACCCAGAGCGCGGCGAGGACGCCGAGGGCTAAGCACAAGCGCTTTAGAAAAAGAGGGCTCAT
>CAYWAR010000128.1:0-7104 GCA_964455765.1 uncultured Elusimicrobia bacterium | reverse complement strand
GGGCTGGGGAGCCGGCTGAGCCTTGGGCGCCGGGGGCAAGGCCGTTTGGGGCTTGGGCGGCGGCGGGGCCGGCGGCTTGATGACGATGAATCTCTGGGGCTCCATGGGCGCGGGCTTGGAGGCCGGGGCCTGCGCTCCGGGTTTGGGCGGGGCCGATTTCCCATCGCCGAGCATCAGCATGTCGCCGCAGATGTCGCAGTAGTTCTTCGCCGCCGAATTGCGGAACCCGCAGGAGCCGCAGATGCGGACGACGCGCCCCCCGCAGGAGGGGCATTTCGAGGCGTCCGGGGCAGGGGTCCCGGGTTTGGCGGGCGGAGGCGGCGGAGCGCCTTTGCCGCACTTGGAGCATTGCAAGACCGCCGGTTTCGATCCCATCCTAGTGCTGTGACCGGGAAATTATGATTCTTTTGGCCGCGCAATTTCTGGAGCGAGCCGAAGCGACGCGAGACGAGCAGGCCTGAAGGCCTGTAAGCCGAGCGGCGCAAAGGCGCAGCCCGAAAGTGCGCGGCCCGCCTACAGAGTGAAAGTCTCGAAAAAAATGTCGTCTTTCCTCTGATAGCGGGAGGTCCGATATCGAGGAATCGCGTCGTTGCTCGTCGCTCAGATAGCTTAAGCTATCCTCGCTCCTCTCGCCTAGCGCTTCCTTCAATCTCGGACCTCCAAAAGGGTCATAATTTCCCGGTCACAGCACTAGTCTATGGTTCTATGAAGAAAAGAACCTGGCCGTATTGAACGGCCTGTCCGTCCTCGGCGGGCGCCGCCGCGATCTTCCCCGAAACGGAGGCTCGGACCTGCTCCTTGCGGGTCCCGATCTCCACGAAGCCGAGCGCCTGGCCTTCCTTCACGGCAGCGCCCAAAGCCGCTTTGGGAGCGGAGCCGAGCTCGTTGGCGCGGAATATCCCGACTTCCGGCGAGAGGACCGGGAGCAAGGAACAAGCCGGGAAAGCGTCCGCGGAGGATCCGGCTCCCTCCATCCGGAATTCGGCTCCCACCCCGGAGCCGTGATAGGATGCCTCGACGAGGTCCGTGGTCCGCAGCCAGCTCGTGATCTCTCGCAGGGTCTTCTCGTCCATCAGTGGCTCCTCTTCTTGCCGCGCCGGCGAGCGGAGTTCCGGGAGCCGGAAGAGCGGTGGTGCGCCGACTTCGCGCCGCGCCTGCGTTTGGGCCGGCTCCGCTTGGCTTTCGTGCGGCCGCGTTTGATGAGGTTGTGCGGGTTCGGGGGAAGAAGGCCGGAGGCCAGGGGGTCGAAGGGGCCGGGCAGCATGGAATAGACCCGCGCGCGGGTGAGGGTCTCCCTCTTATTGGGGTCCAGATTGACGATGAGCAGGTCGGTGTCCTTGGTGCTGAATTCCATCATGACCTGGCGGCAGGCGCCGCAGGGGCGGGCCGAACGGGCCGCGACCGCCACCGCCTGGATGGCTTTCTCGCCCCGGCTGACCGCGTTGAAGATCGCCACGCGCTCCGCGCAGAGGCTCAGGCCGTAGGAGGCGTTCTCCACGTTCGCTCCGGTGAAGAATCTCCCGGATTCGGTCACGACCGCCGCTCCGACGGGATAGCGCGAGTAGGGGGCGTACGCGTTCTTGCGCGCCCGCTTGGCCAGCTCGATGAGCACGCGATATTTCTTCTTGATGTTGAGAGCCATCAATCCCTCCTGCCCCCGAGGATGGGGGAGAGCTTGCGCAGAGTCTCTTTGGGCATCGCTTCCGGACGGGTCATCACCGCGTTGCGCAGGGCGCTCGCGCACGGGCAGGAGCGGGGAGCGGCCGCGGCTTCCGGCAAGGCCGCCGCGATCAAGGCCTGCGCGTTCTCTGCGTTCGCGCTGAGCACGGCGAGCACCTTCTCCGTGCTGACTTCCTCGCCTTCCTTCCAGCAATCGTAGTCCGTGACCATCGCCACCGGCGCGTAGCAGATCTCCGCCTCGCGGGCGAGCTTGGCCTCCGGGACCACGGTCATGCCGATGATCGAGTAGCCCAGCCGGCGGTGGAGGAGGGATTCGGCCCTCGTCGAGAAGGCCGGACCCTCCATGCAGGCGTAAATCCCGCCCCGGTGGGAGGGGATTTTCAGGCGGCGCGCGGCGCGCAGGAGCCGGCCGGAGAGGTCCGCGCAGAAAGGGCGGGAGAAGGCGACGTGCGCCACCACGCCTTCCCCGAAGAAGGTGCAGCGGCGCTCATGGGTCTTGTCGATGAGCTGGTCCGGGAACACGAAATGCCGCGGGGCCAGGGAGGCTTTCAGGGAGCCGACGGCCCCGAAGGCCAGGATGCGCTCCACGCCCAGGGATTTCAGCGCCCAGATGTTGGCCCGGCCGTTGAGCTCGGAGGGGAGCAGGGAGTGGGCTCTCCCGTGGCGGGGCAGGAAGGCGCAGCGGACCCCGGAGAGGGAGCCGATGAACACGGCGTCCGAGGGATCTCCGAAGGGCGTCTTCACGCGCACCTCGGCCAAGTCCCGGACGTTCTTCATCCGGTAGAGGCCCGAGCCTCCGATCACCGCGACCCGCACGGGTTTGTGTTTCATGTCAGGCCGTGTACCCGCCTTCCGGGAGCATCTCCCGGATCGTCTTGTCGAGGGAGGCGAGGTCGAGCGGCTTGCGCATGAAGCGCAGTCCGGCGCGCTCCTCTATCCCGATGCGCAGGGGCTGGTCCACGCTCCCGCTCATGATCAGCACGGGGATGTCGCGCGTCGAGGGGTACTCCTTGAGCAGTTGAAGGGCCGTGGAGCCGTAGAGTCCGGGCATGACCACGTCCATGATGATTAGGTGCGGGCGCTCCTTCTCCGCGAGGGTGAAGGCTTGGGCCCCGTCCGCGGCCTCCAGGATGCGGTGCCCCTTGGCGGTCAGGAAATCCCGGAGCAGGGAGCGTATCTCCTCGTTGTCGTCCGCGATCAGGATCTGGGCGATCATGCCGCTTTTCCCCCCGCGGGGGGAAAGCAGCCGGGGGGCGTGCCGCCGTTCTTGTCATGCTCCTGTCTTTTCAAGCATTTCCTCGTATATCGGGAACTTCCGCGTCAGCTCCCTCACCTTCCCGCGCACCGCCGCGAGGGCCGAGGGGTCCGCCCGCCGGTCCAAGGCGTCGGTGATCAGCTCGGCGATCGCGCCCATCTCGCTTTCCCCCATCCCCCGGGTGGTCACCGCCGGCGTGCCGATGCGGATCCCGCTGGCGATGAAGGGTTTCTGGGGGTCGTAGGGGATGGCGTTCTTGTTCACGGTGATCCCGGCCAGGTCGAGGGCTTCCTCGGCCTCCTTGCCCGTGGCGCCTTTGGGCCGGAGGTCGACGGAGAAGAGGTGGCAGTCCGTCCCCCCGGCCACGATGCGCAGGCCGCGGTCCTTGAGCGCTCCGGCCAGGGCCCGGGCGTTGGCGACGACCCGGCGCTGATAGTCCTTAAACTCCGGGGCGAGCGCCTCCCCGAAGCAGGCCGCCTTCCCCGCGATGACGTGCATGAGGGGGCCGCCCTGCGTGCCGGGGAAGATCATCTTGTCCACCGCCTTGGCGTGCTTTTCCTTGCAGAGGATCATGCCGCCGCGCGGGCCGCGCAGGGTCTTGTGCGTGGTCGTGGTGACGAAGTCCGCCAAGGGGACCGGGGAGGGGTAGGCTCCGGCGGCGATGAGCCCGGCGTAGTGGGCGATGTCGACGGCGAAATAGGCCCCGGCCGAGTCGGCCATCTTCTTGAAGCGCGCCCAGTCGATGACGCGGGAGTAGTTCGAGGCCCCGGCCAGGATGAGCTTGGGCTTGTGGCGCTCTACGAGGGCCTCGGCTTCCTCGTAATCGATCTCCTCGGTGTCGCGGCGCACGTTGACGGGGACGATCTGGAAGAACATGCCCGAGAAGTTGAGCGGATGGCCGTGGGAGAGATGGCCGCCGTGGGCGAGGTTGAGCCCCATGATGACGTCCCCGGGCTTGAGCACCGAGAGGTAGACGGCGACGTTGGCCTGCGTGCCGGAGTGGGGCTGGACGTTGGCGTGCTCGCAGGCGAAGAGCTTCTTGGCCCGCTCGACGGCCAGGGTCTCCACCTGGTCGACGAACTCGCAGCCGCCGTAGTAGCGCTTGCCGGGATAGCCCTCGGCGTACTTGTTGGTCAGGATGGAGCCCTGGGCCTCGAGCACGGCCCGCGAGACGTAGTTCTCGGAGGCGATGAGCTCCAGGTTGTCGGCTTGCCGGCGCGCCTCGCGCAGGATGGCCGCGTGGAGTTCCGGGTCTTGCCCGTTAAGGCTTCGCACTGTCGCCTCCTTCCAGGATCTTGAGCAGGGCTCCCTCGATGAGGTCGCGGCACTCGACATAGACCGCGTCCGGTTTGCCGATGGGGTCGGGGACGTCCTTCTCCCCGGAGCCGGCATGCTGGAGGAAGAGCCGGGTCTTCGAGGTGAATTCGGGGTATTGGTCCAGGAGGTAGTCGCGGTGCATGCGGGCCATGGGCAGGACGAGGTCGGCCCAGCGCAGGATCTCCCGGGTGGCCAACTGGGGGACATGCTCGATGTCCTCGATGCCCTTGGCCTTGAGGGCGTTGCGCACCCCGTCGGGGACGCCGAAGTGGCGCTCGGCCGCGATGCCGGCGGAACGGGCCTCCCAGCCGGAAAGTTCCCGGTCGGCGGCCATGCGGTTGAGTAGGAAATGGGCCATGACGCTGCGGCAGCTGTTCCCGGTGCAGACGAATAGGACTTTCATCGTAGTTCCAACGCTTCTTCGACGGCCTCGCGCGCCAAGGCGCCCTCTCTGAGCAAGCGCACGCCCCGGCTCGCGTCCACCACCGTGGATTCGATCCCTCCGGGGCACGGCCCCCCGTCCAGGATGTAATCCACCCGTCCTTCGAATTCCGCCGACACCTGCGGGCCCTCCGTCAGGGAGGGCCGCCCCGAGAGGTTCGCGCTGGTGCTGGCCCAGGGGACCGCGGACTCCTTGATGAGGGAGCGCAGGAGCTCATGGGCCGGGACTCGGAGCGCGAGCGTCGGATACTCCGCGAAAGTCAGCAGACGGCCTTCGCGGGTGGGCGTCAGCGCCAGCGTCAGGGGTCCCGGCCAGAATCTCTCCGCCAGGACCGCGGCTTCCGGCGTGAACTCCGCCCACCTTCGAGCTTCCTCGACAGAATGTATCAAAATGGGCAGGGGTTTCATAGAATCGCGCCGCTTGATCTCGTAGATGCGGCGCAGAGCCGCCTTGATGAGCGCCGTGCAGCCCAGGCCGTAGACCGTGTCCGTGGGGAAAGCGAGGACTTTCATCTCCCGGACCGCCTGCGCCAATTCCCGCAGGGCCTCCTCCGGGAGGCCCTGCGCGGGAAGGACGCGGAAGGTCTTCGTTCTGATAGCTTCGGTCATTGAGCGGGCGCGGGGTCGGGATGGAGGATCAGGACGCATTCCCCCAGGATCTTCTCGCGCGCGCCCAGGGGGGCGCGCACGGAGGAGACGGTGCCGGTGAGCCATTCCTCATGGACCTTGGTCAGTTCCCGGGCCAGGGCGGCCTGGGCCGATGGGCCGAGCGCCTGCTCGGCGTCGGCAAGGAGGTCGAGGACGCGGAAGGGGGACTCGTAGACCACCAGGGTCTTGCGCAGGGCCGCGGCCTCGGCAAGGGCTTTGCGGCGCCGGGAGGGGGACCGGGGCAGGAAGCCGAGGAAGATGAAGGAATCGCCCGGGAGGCCCGAGGCGGAGACCGCGGTCGCGGCCGCGAAGGGGCCGGGAAGCGCGCAGACCGGGATCCCTTCGCGCCGGGCGCGGGAGACGAGCTTGAGGCCCGGGTCGGAGAGGGCCGGGGTGCCGGCGTCCGAGGTCAAAGCCATGTCCTCTCCCGCGCGGAGCCGCTCCAGGATGCGTTCCAGAGAGCGTTCATCATGCTCGTCGTAGCGGAACAAGGGGGTCGGGATGGCGTAGCGGGAGAGGAGGATGCGCGTTCGGCGCGTGTCCTCGCAGAGCACGGCGCGGACCCGCGCGAGCACCGAGAGCGCCCGCGGGGAGATGTCCTCGAGGTTGCCGATGGGGGTGGGGACGACGTGCAGGGTCACCGGGTCTTTCCGGCTTCGACCCGGATGAAGGCTTCCACGACCTTCGGGTCGAACTGGGTGCCGGCTCCATTCTTGAGTTGCTCCAAGGCCGCTTCCCGGGAGAGGGCCTTGCGGTAGGGGCGGTCCGAGTTCATGGCTTCCCAGGCGTTGATCAGGGCGACGATGCGCGAGCCCAGCGGGATCTCCTCGCCTTTGAGGCCCTCGGGGTAGCCCCGGCCGTTGTACCATTCGGGGTGGTAGAGCACCATCTGGGCCACGGGGCCGAGGAACTTGACCGGGGCCAGGAGCTTGTAGCCGATGGTAGTGTGCTTCTTGACCACCTCGAACTCCTCGGGGGTGAGCTTGCCCGGTTTCGAGAGCAGGGACTGGTCGACCCCGATCTTGCCCACGCCCTGGAGCATGGTGGCGAACTCCACGTAGCGGACCATCTGCTCCGGCAGGCCCAGCTCCACGGAGAGGCTGCGCGCCCAGGCCCGCATGCGGTCGGTCCGGTCCTGGGAGTAGGAGTCCCGGGAGTCCACCGCCCGCGCGAACACCTGGATCATCTCCAGGTAGAAGGCCTGCAGGTCATCGTAGCGCTGCTGGTGGTGGAGCACGGCCGCGGCCTCGCCGGCGAGCAGGGAGAGGAATTTGAGCTTGATGTCATCGGCGGCCAGGGTGCCCGCCGTGTCGTGGATGTTGAGGACGCCCACGGCCTTGCCCTTGAGCATCATGGGCACCGAGAGGATGGGCTCCTCGGGCCCTCCGCCCTCCGGCGTGGGCACGAAGCGGGGATCGCTCTTGGGCTCCGGCAGGAAGAGGGGCCTGCCCGAGCGCATGGCCCGGCCCGCGAGCCCTTCGCCCGGCTTGAGCTCCAGCGCCCGCGCCGCGTGGGTGATGCTCTTGGCCGAGACCACCGAGAGAGTGCCTTTCTCGTCATCGAGGAGCATGACGGTGCCGCGCGTGGAGTGGGTGAGCACGCAGGCGTTCTCGAGGAAGAGGCCGCAGAGCTCCTCGCGCGAGACCGCGCCGGTGCGCGAGATGCCGTACTCGTGCAGGGCGAGCAGCATGGTCAGCAATTCATCGAGGTTATCGACCGGCGCGCCGCGCGCCGCGACCCGGGGGTCGGGGGCCGCCACTTTC
>CAYWAR010000127.1:642-7142 GCA_964455765.1 uncultured Elusimicrobia bacterium | reverse complement strand
GCCGAGGCCGCGGAACGCGCAGGCCTGGCCTCCAAGATCCCGGGCGTCACGATGACCGAGAAGCAGCGCTACGAGCTCAAGATCGCCTCCCTTCTGCACGACTGCGGGAAAGTCACCACCCCGGTGCACGTGGTGGACAAGGCCACCAAGCTGCACACCCTCTTCGACCGCATCCACCTCCTGGACACGCGCTTCGAGGTGCTCAAGCGCGACGCCGAGCTCGCCCTGCTGCGCGCCCTCGCCTCCCGTCCGGCGGGGGCGGCGGAGAAAGCGAAGGCGGAGGACGCCGCCCGTTCCGAATACGCCGAGCGCATCCGCCGGCTCGAGGACGACCGGGAGTTCCTGCGCCACTGCAACGTCGGCGTCGAGTCCATGTCGGAGGAGGCTCAGGAGCGCGTCCGGCGCATCGCCGCCTATCGGTGGAGGGCCCCGGAAGGGCAGGAGACCGGCTTCCTTAGCGACGACGAGGTTTTGAACCTCACTATTCGCGCGGGCACCCTGACGGCCGAGGAGCGCCAGATCATCAACCACCACATCGACGTCACCATCAAGATGCTGGAAGCCCTGCCCTGGCCCAAGCACCTCAGGAACGTGCCGGAATTCGCCGGCGGCCACCATGAGCGCATGGACGGCAAGGGGTATCCGCGCGGGCTGACCGGCGCCCAGATGTCGGTGCAGGCGCGCATGATGGCCATCGCCGACATCTTCGAGGCGCTCACGGCCAAGGACAGGCCCTATAAGAAGGGCAAGACCCTCGGCGAGTCGCTTGCCATCCTCGGGAAGCTCAAGCTGAGCGGGCACATCGACCCGGATCTCTTCGATGTCTTCGTGCGGGAGAAGGTATATCTCGCCTATGCCAAGCAGTTCCTGGCCGCGGAGCAGATGGACCCAGTCGACGAGTCCAAGATCCCCGGCTATCAGCCGCGGGACTAGAATCCCTTCCACACCTCTTCGAGCGAGCAGTAGGGCGTATAGCGGTAGCTCCGCATCTCGGCGGAGACCTCCCCTTTCGAGAACTTATCCGACCGAAGGCGGTAGGCGCCGAGCAGGAGGCCGGTGCGGTCCTGGCCGTGGGCGCAGTGCACGAACACCTTGCCCAGAGGCGAGCTCCTGAGCCGTTCGTCGATGAACTCCAAGGCGCCCCGCACCGACTCTCGGTTGCCTTCGACGCTCGAAGGCTTGAGCCCCGCGCACCCGTCCTTTACCCGGGTCCCTCCGGAGGCGTTCATGGGGAATTTGCGGTAGGAGAGGCCCAGGGCCGCGGCGGCCGTCTCCTCACCGTCCCCGGAGCCCTCCCCCTCGTCCCTGAGGTCGACGACGGCGCTCACGCCCAGCTTCTTTAGGCAATCGAGCCCCTGGGCCGTGGGCGCCCCTCCGCGGATGAGCCGGTTGAAGTCCGATCCCGGCGGGCCGGAAAGCTCGCGGAAATGGCCGTCTTGGAAGAGTTCGAAGGCGGGGCACCCCTGCGAAGGGAGCTTGGGATACCCTTCGGCGGGAAGCGCCGGGCGCTTGCGTTCGGGGAGGAGCGCGTCGAGCACCGAAGGGTAGTCCGTTTCGATGCCGTCGAGCCCCAGTTCGGCCGCGCGCAGCATCGCGGGAGGGTCGAGGAAGGTGAAGGCGAACACGCTCATGCCCCGCTCGTGCGCCGCGTCCACGAACTCGCGGCTGACCGATGCGATGTCCACGTCGAAGCCCGTGACGCCGAGAGCCTTGAGGGCGTCGAAGCCGGCGTCATCGAGAGTCGAGGGAGTTTCCCCCCAGAGGATCTGGGCGCCGGGCACATGGCGGCGGTAGTCGGCGGCCGACGCGGGGTCCGTGTTCCGGAAGAACCAGACGGAGGAAGGCGGCGCGCCGGCTTCCCGGAGGGCCCGCGCGACGGCCGCTCCCACGTTCGCGCTCTTGATGTCGAGCAGGAGGCGTCCGCGCCCGGCCGCGACCTTCAGGGCGTCGGCGAGCGTGGCCACGCGCGTGCCGGCGAAGCGGGGAGAAAGGGAGGAGCCGAAGTCCAGGCGCTTGAGCTGCGAGAGCGTCATGGCCCCGATCTCCCCTTTTCCGTCGCTCACCCGATCGACGCGCTCATCGTGCATGAGGACGGCCGTGCCCTCCGCGGAGAGCCGGACGTCGACTTCGGCATGGTCGTTGCCGCGGCGAAAGCCCAGCTCCAGGGCCTCCAGGGAATTCTCCGGGGCGCAGCAGGCGTAGCCCCCGCGGTGCCCGATGACCGCCAGGCGGCGTTCGGCCAGCCTCTGGATGGGCTTGGCCGGCGGGCCGGGGACGAGGGCATTGCGGCTGGAGGGGCCTCCCAGCGCGGCGATCTCCTCCATCGACATCATCCGGTCGTTGAAGAGGATGCTCTTGAGGAAGAACTCGGAGGTTTCTCCGTCATTGTCGGTCAAAAGGAGGAATTCGGGCCCCAAGGCCCATCGGTTGAGCGGGCCGGTGTCCGGGGTCCGCATGCCTCCGACGAAGCCGCCGTCGATGAACATCTGGAACTGCCCCGTGCCGCCCGAGCCGTTGGCCGCCTGGACCGCGAGAGCGACGCGATGCCACGCGCCGGGCTCCAACGCGCCGAAGTAGTTCCCGCCGATGCCTATGCGGGGAGGATCGCGGCGGTCGGCGCAGAAGTCCGCGTCGGAGCGGTTGGCCGGGTCCGTCTGCAGGAGGCTGGCGTACGAGCCGCGGCGTCCGGAGGGCAGAAGAAGGTCGAAGACGAGCGTGTAGTTGGAGACATAGCCCTGAGCCCGGAACATCCCGTTGGGCCTGCCGTGGCGCTTGAGGGAGAAGCCTTCCGTGGGACGGAGCGCGGGCACGCGCATCACCCGGAAATCCTTCCCGTCGATCGTAGGGAGGCTGAGTTTGGAGGCCTGATCGAACACGACCCGGGACCCCCAGCCGGAGGCTTGAGGGTCCCAAAAGCCCATCACCGCCGTCCCGGTCGTCGCGGCCAAGGGGGCGGCTGGGTCGGAGAAATCCCAAACCGTGGGGCCCCCCGGAAGTTCCGACCCGGGCGCCCTCAGGTCCGGGCCCGCGCAGCCGCCTATCAAAAGAGCGCCTGCCAGCGTCCCGATGATTGGAAGGCGGCTCATGGCAGGGGCTCCGCACAGAGATTTTTGACCAGCCCCGAGGCCAGCCCTTCGGCCAGCCAGGCGAGGCTGTTGGTATAGTACCGGTCCTTGCCGTAGTCCCAGCCGTCGCCGCCCTTGTTCAGGAAGGATCGGCTCTTTCTAAGCAGAGCCGGGGCTGATTTGGAGCGGACCGCGGCCAAGGCGTAGAAGTAGGCCGCGTAGAACGCGGGGTCCTCGCGCCCCTTCGGGGCGGATCCGTCCCAACGGTATTCGCTCCGGAGGGAGCCTTGGGAGGCCCATGTGCGTTCCACGAAATCAGCCAGGCCCGAGCGGAAGAAGGTGTCGGCTTGCGGGGCATCGAACCAGGCCAGGTCCCAGCCCACCCTCAGCGGAACGCGGATGGCGTCCCAGCCGAAGTGGGCGCTCTTGCCCTCCAGGGGGGTCAGGCGGCCCTCTAGATCCACGGCGCACCAGTCCGGCACCAGGCCCGAACCGTTCCCATCGTCCGGGTCGCGCGCCAGCCGCTCGAGAAGGCGGTAGGTCGTGTCCACGAGTTCCAGCCAGCGCTTGTCGCCGGTGCGCTGATGGAATATCCGGAAATGCGCCGGAGAATAATAGGACGGATTGACCGGGAAAGGCGCCTGCGCGCCGCGGGGGAGTATCCAGGGCGAGAGGAAAAGCCGGCCGCGATCGGCTTTGTAGGTGAGCTTGCGCAGGATGTCGCCGGCGCAGAGGGCGGCCCGCTTTCCGTAGGGGATCAGGCCCCGGGGAGCGGCGCCCGGCCAGAGGGCCTCGGCGAAGAAAAGGCTCAAGGCATAATCAAGGTCCGCGTCCGCGGCCGGCATGCCGTCGACGACTCTTCCCCCCCGCCAATGCCAGGCGAGCAGATGGTCCCCGGCCGTCTTCCGGCGGGAGAGGTTCTCCTCGGTCCAGCGGTAGCAGAGATCGAAGGCCGCCTTGTCCCTGAGCCAGGCGGCGCGGAGCATGGCGTAGGCCTGTCCTTCGGAGACGGTGTCGTCCTCCGGGAGCCGGCGCACCCGGCCCTCCGAAGTCACGAAAGCCCGCTTGTAGCCGGCCCAGGTCTTGGCGACGACCACCAGGGAGGCGCGCCTCTCCGCGGTCAAGGCCGCCTGCCGGAGCCCCGGCCAGGCCTTTGCGGCGGTCGGCGGCGGGCGCCTGGCCTCGCGGAGGATGGGCCATGCCAGCAGCGCGAGGACGGACGCGGCCGCGAGGGCGTAGACCGGCTTACGGTGAGTTAAGCCCCGCTCCGCCGTTCCTTCGGCCGCCACAAGAGTTATCATACCCCCAGTTCCCCCCTCCTGCCAGGGGTCGCAATCGGGAGCTCGGCTCGACGTCTAAGACTTTCGAATCTGCTGCTCGATGAACAGGGCCTGTTCGGGAGCATGGAGTCCGGCAACCAAGCTGAGCGCAACGCCTCCCTTGAGCAGGAGCATGACCGTATAGGTCGCTCTTGGCTCAAACCCACCGTCGTCATCGGACTGCGCATGTTTCTCGCTGAGGACTCGGTCGATAGCGGCCCTGGACACGTCCTTGGCCCCGAACCAAGGCAGCGGCCCATGCCGCACGGATACTCGCGCGCCGTCCACGCGGACGCTCGTGCGATTGATGAGATAGGCGATCACCGCATAAGTCATTGCGGCGCCGATCACTCCCATTGGCAGCAGAACGGCGAGGACGGACAGGGGAAGGGCTTCGCCTAAAAACGCTCCATAGATCACGGCCGCTAGAATACCATCCCATAGAGCGATGAACAGGAACGCACCTACGGCCCGCATCGAGATCCAGCGCCATGATATGCGCCGCTCACTGCCGTTATCATCGAACCGGAAGCCGTCGGGCAACGCCACCGGGACGTTCGGGTCCATGTCCAAAGGTTCGCCTGGAGGGAGGTTGACCTTGATAAAGGGCGCGATCTTCCACGCCTTCTTCCCTTGCGCGGCGATGTCGGGAATTCCATCGCCGTCGCTGTCTTTAAGCAAAGAGCGGAGGTGCTCCGGCAGGTCCTCAAGGCGCTCGTATTCCTTGCCGTCGACGACGATCTTGGTTTTCTTCGTCCAGTTGATGTTGAACATGGCAATCCTACGCAAGACTTGAGACGACATCCTCTAGCTGGTCGAGGACGAAGTCGAGGTCCTTTCGGGAGATGGAGTAGGGCGGGGTCAGGTAGAGGACGTTCCCCAGCGGCCTGAGCAGGACGCCCCGGCGCAGGAACTCGGCCGAAAGCTTGCGGCCGATCCCGGCCAGATAGCCTCCGGTCCCGGCGAGCTCCACCACCCCCACGGCTCCCAGCACGCGCGCGTCCGCGACTTGGGGAAGGCGCTTGAGGGGCAGGAGCCTCTCCTTGAAGCGGGCCTCGATGCGCCGGACGCGCTCGAGCACGGGCTCGCGCTCGAAGATGCGCAAATTCTCCAGGGCCGCGGCGCAGGCCACGGGGTTGGCCGTGTAGGAATGGCCGTGGTAGAAGGTCTTGAGCGGGTCCTTGCCCAGGAACGCGGAGTAGACCTTTTCCGTGCAGAGGGTCGCGGCCAGGGGGAGCACCCCGCCGGTGAGCGCCTTCGATAGGCAGAGTATGTCCGGGCTCACGCCCGCGTGCTCGCAGGCGAACATCCTGCCCGTGCGGCCGAAGCCGGTCATGACCTCATCGGCGATGAGGAGCACCTCGTGGCGCCGGCAGAGCGCGGCCAGGCGGGCGAGGCGGGCGGGCGAAGTGAAGCGCATGCCCCCCGCGGCCTGGATCAGCGGCTCGACGATCACCGCGGCGATGGAGGCGGACTTGCGCCGCAAGAAGCCTTCCAGGCGCCCGGGCTCCTCGGGGACGCGCAGGACCGGGAAGAGCATGGGCTCGAAGGCCCGGGTGAAGACGGAGCGCGCGCTCACGGACATGGCCCCCGCCGTGTCGCCGTGGTAGGCGTTCTCGAAGGCCGCGAGCGTCCTTTTTTGGAGGCGGCCCTTGTTCCTCCAGTATTGGAGGGCCATCTTGAGGGCGACCTCGACCGCGGTGGAGCCGTCGTCGGAGTAGAAGACCCGCGTAAGCCCCCGGGGCGCCACGGCGGCGAGCTTGCGGGCCAACTCCACGGCCGGAGCGTGGGTGAAGCCCGCGAAGAGGACATGGTCGAGGGTCCCTATCTGGCGGCGCACCGCTCGGACGAGACGCGGGTGGCAATGTCCGTGTATGTTCACCCACCAGGAGCCGATGGCGTCGATGAGGACGCGCCCATCCTCGCCGTAGAGGCGCGCGCCCTTGGCCCGGGCGATCGGAATGGGCGCGGGCGCGGTGAGCATCTGCGTGTAGGGATGCCAGAGCAGTCCGCGGTCGCCCGCGGCCGTGGAGCGTCTTCTTGGAGGGCTCATGCCTCGTTGCGCGGCGGCATTCGCCGCCGCGGATAGGGTATCATACATGAATGCGCGCGGCGC
>CAYWAR010000127.1:0-632 GCA_964455765.1 uncultured Elusimicrobia bacterium | reverse complement strand
CGCTCGGTCCGCCGAGCCCATCCCGGAGGGTTCCTCCACGGCCCAGCTCAAGGTCCTGCAGGAACGCACCCAGTTCCGGATGGAGCGCCTCATAGGCCCGGTGAAGCGGCTCGAAGAGCTGCGGGAGGGCTACGAGAACCTCTCCCGATTCAAAAGCCTTGAAACCCAGCGCGCCGCCTTGCGCGCGGAAATCGCCGGGATCTATCAGGAGTTCTTCCCGGATTACGAGGATTTCCGCAGGATCAAGAACGAGCGCAGGAGCCTGAAGATCTACGCGACCTTCGGCCAACTCATGGGCGGGAGGAAGGTCAAGAGCCTTCCGAGCGAATACCTCTACGAGACCGAGCTCGACGCCTTCGCCAACGAAGCGACGAAGCTCAAGATCCGCGCGGAAGGCGCGTTGATCCTCGATGAGAAGGCCTATCAGGAGGCCCTGCGCCGGCGGGAAGCGCGCCGCGTGTGGCTGGTGCTCACCGGGCTCGGCGTCCTGGCCGCCGTCGCCGTCCTCTGGGTCGCGTTCCTGGGAGGCCGCAGGGCCCCGGCCCCCACGCAGGTCTTGGCCGCGGCGCCCTCGGAGATCGGCCCGGGCTCCATTCTGGGCAACAACTACCGCATCGAGAAGGAACTCGGGC
>CAYWAR010000126.1:0-7177 GCA_964455765.1 uncultured Elusimicrobia bacterium | reverse complement strand
CCCCGATGGGCCCTTTCGTGTGCCCCGCCGCGTGGGGGTTACCCCCGCGGTATCGCCCGGTGGGGGCGGTTGCGTGATCATGCGAACTGAAAAAAAGAAAAGACCGAACCGCCGCAAACGAGCCTCCGTTCTTCTTGGAGAACTTTTCTGCCGTGATCCCAAGCTCCTCGAAGTGCTCCAACGCCATGAGGTGACCTTTTGCCCGGGCTGCTACCTTACCCTCTTCTCCACCCCGGAGCGCGCGGCCGCTTATCACGGCGTGCGCGACAAGGCCCGTTTCCTAAGAGAACTTTCGGCAAAGCTCCGATAGGGAATTGACTGCGCAAGGGCGAAATGGCAATATTTTTCGTATTCGGCAAATCATCCTCTCCGTACGCGGGCGCGCGAGCGGCCGGGCCGTGCCCTGAGGGAAAAACAGGAGAAACCATGGAACGTCTTTGGGCACTGCTGGCGGCCTTGTCGCTTTATCTTCCCACCGGGGCAAGCGCCTTGGAGGCTCTCGACACCCAAGCCAAGACGCTGGGCCCGGCCAAGGAGATACTCACCGTCGTGATAGGCAAGGAGGCCGACGGTTTCGGCTCCAGCCTCAAGGCGGCTTTTGAGGGAGGACTCGACGAGCGCGGCTATGCCGCTCCCAAGCTCCCGGTTCAGCACGAGCTTACCCACGGCAAGTCCCAGGGCAGCGCCCTGCCGAAATTCTCCAAGATCGAAGACCTCGCCGAATGGCTCAAGGACGGCCATACCGTGCACGCGGCGGCCATGGGGGGGCTCATCGGGGTCGCGACGGCCATCGCCAAGACCAAGGTGAATCTGGACGGGGTGCTCGCCGTGGAAGCGAAGAAAGTCTCCGGGGGCGGGGGCTTCCTGAAGAAGGCTGGAAAATTCGCCGGGGTCCCCGGCGCCTCCAAGGCCGCGGGAGACGAGACCTACGAGTACCGCGTCTCTCTTCTTTCCGAGAAAGGGCAGATCGTCTGGTCCTCGGCGGGGACCGCGGACAAGGAATCCTTGGACAAGATCGCCGAGGAGCGAGAGGACAAGAGGGCCGAAGAGATGCAGGCCAAGACCCAGGCCGCCATGGCGGGGATGCAGCCGCAGATGCAGGCCGGCAACCAGGCGGGCGCCGAGGCGGGCAATCAAGCCATGGCCGAGGCCATGGCCAAGATGTCCCCGGAGCAGAGAGCCATGTATGAGCAAAGCGTGAAGAACATGCCCAAGGGCGGCGTCCCGGCCGCTGCTTCCGCGGGACCCGGCTCGATGCAATTCGGCGGCGGCATGATGGGCAAGATCGCCAAGATGAGCAGGAAAAAGGCCGATGTCGGCGGCCCGGAGAACTGGGGTCCTTTCGTGGCGGAGGGACACTGGAGCGAGCTTGGCCCGTTCCTTCCTAAACTGGATAAGCCGTTGGAGAAGGCGCAATAGCTTCAGCGGAAGGCTTCCGCAAGGCGCTCGTGGTCGTTGGGTTCTTCCGGCCGGTTTGCGTCCGGGGCCTGATCGTCCTTTTCATACTCTTCGCGCTGCTCCCCCTCTCCGTTTTCGCTCTCACGCGCGATGAGTTCCTCGGGCATCTTAAGGAGCTGCGCCAACGCGAGCTCGCGCTCAAGGCCGAGGGCAAGGGGGAGGAGGCCTCGCGAGCGCTCCAGGAACGGCTGGGCTACCTCGTCCAAAGCGCGCGGGAAGCGTCCGCCCTGCCCCCGCCCGGCTCGCACGCGGACTTGATCCAGCAGGTGCGCCTGGCCGCGGCCGTGTCCGTCAAGATTTCCAACGCCCAGGAGGAGGGCGAGCCGCCCCCGGGGGCATCCGAGCTGCGCTCCGCCCTGAGCGGAGCGGCCAAGAGCTGGATCGAGGACGTGGAGATAGGCGAGCTCAAGCGCTACCCGCGCGAAGGCTCCTGGGGCGGCTACTTCGTCGGCAAGCTTAAGAATTTCCGCGCCGTGGTCGAGGCGGGCTACGAGGCCGACCTGCTCAATGACCAGGACAAGCAGAGGCTCAACGATCTCGTCCTGCCGGTCAACGAGGACTTTTTCCAGCAGAAATTCCGCAAGGAGATCGAGAGGATCAAGGCCGCGCCATTCCAGGAAGCCTCGTATAAGAACATCCGGGCCTATCTGTCGGCATTGGACGAGCTGGCCCGCGAGATCCCGGAGATGACGGCCCTCAGCCGGCCCTTCCTCAAGGCGCGCACCGATGAGTTCCTCGCCCTGCTCGAATCCCTCTCGGCGCCCTTGGAGAAGGAACTCCTGCGCTCGGAGGGAAACGCCTATCTCCAGGACAGCCGGGCCCATGAGGAGTTCAAGGAGTCCTCTGATTACCAAAAGGAGGCCGCGGCGGTCGGGGCCTACCAGAGATGGGAACAGGCGGCCGGGGCGGCCCAGGGGGACCCGCTCCAATCCAAGATCGTCGCGCTTTTCCTGCTCCAGGCCAAGAAGCCCTACCTGGAGCTTTACGCCAAGTGGTACGAGGCCAACCGCATGGGGGCCAAGAGAAAGGGGGGTGACGCCTCCGACAAAGGCGAAGGCGGAGGGCGGCAGGACTCTCCCGCGCGCCTGGGGAGCATACGCGTGCGCGGCGCGGAGTTGATGGACGACCCGAAGACCGCCGGCATGATGGAGAAGCTGCGCGATGAGTCCAAGCGCAAGGAAGAGGGCCGGAGGGAGGCGATTGCCTGGGCGGAATCCTCCATCTCGGATATCCAGCGGAAGGCCGACTCCGGCGACGAGGGCGCCCTTAAAGATTCCAAGAAAGTCCTGGATTTCGCCTGGGCCTACCTTCGGGAAGATCTGCCCAAAGTCGAGGGGGGGCTTAGGAAGGGCAACCGCGCACTTTTCGAGCAGGCCAAGGCGAAGCAGGATATCCCGGCCATGCTGATGGCCGCCGAGCATCACCAGGGCCTGGGCAGCGATGAGAAGGCCCGCGGCGAGCAGAAGAAGCTCAAAGAGGACGTCCAGTCGGCGATCCTGGCCCGTTACGAGAGCGCGGTGGAAGCCGGTGACCTGGGTGAGATGGCCAGGGCCGTATCCTACGCGGAGAGCGGACGCCTGCCCAAGGAGGAGTTCAAGATCCGGGCCGACAGCGAGCGCTACAGGAAGGACTTGGCGGGGATAGTCGGGAAGCGCTACGACGAGGTCAAAAAGAGCGAGAACTTGGCGGAGATGTATAAATTCGTGGAGCTGGGAAAGGGAAAAGCGGACTGGCCGGTGAGCGGCGCCCTCTTCATCCAGGACGCCCTGGCCATCAACGCGAAAAAGCTGGAAAACGCCATCCGGCTCAGGAATCCCGTGCTCGTCCAGGCCGCCTATGACCGGGCAAAGGACGAGCGCCTGGCCGCGCACTCGGAGGCCTCGCGCCAGCGCAAGGAGGCAATGAGGTTCTTGGAACGCAAGGACATGGCGCCGCCCGACACCCTGGATTCCGACTCGGGCAGGAACGATCAGGCCGCCTCGGATGCGGCCGGGGAGGAGGAGCCGCAGGAGTCCCAGGAGCTTGCTCGCTATGAATCCGTCCCCGAGCACCCGATCACCGGTTCCCCGCGCGGCTATCCCAAGATCAAGGGCCTGCCCTCCAAGCCTCCTTCCGACGTTCTTCGGGGACGCAAGGCCATCGGCTTCGAGGAGACCGTCAATCTCCGGCTCAACGACCATTGGGGCAAGGTGGACACCGAGCTTAAGTGGGTGCACAGCCAAAGCGTTTCAGCTTCCGGAGCGCTCAAATACGACGTGGTGCGGGTCTGGTATTTGGCCGAGAAGGGGCCCGAGACCAAGACCGCGGATGACAAGTCCCTGGCCGCCTCGAAATACGAAAAACTGCTATTGGGAAGCTATCCCCAGGCTTTCGCTTGGGAGAGCGCGCTAGCCCAAGTCCAGCAGTACAACATGGCCGCGAGCGCGGAAGGGATGGAGACGGCGAAAGGGGCCATACAGCAGGTGCACAACGACAGGTTCAAGCCCGAGGTCTGGAAAAAGGGCGTGGAGGAGCTTCGCCGCTTCCTGCTCTCCAAGGACGACGCCATAAGCCGCCTGGTCGAGGAACAGCTCTTGCCGCTCACGCGCCAAGGCGTCATCGTCACCCTGGAGACCTATGACAACGCGGTGCGCACGGCGGTGGATGGCTTCCTCAAGACGAAACCCAAGGGCATGCCGGATTTCCTGGCGCTGGCGGGTTTCGACGTGCGGCGCATGGCGGATGAGGAACTGGCCCGGCGTAGGGAATCCCGACGGAGAGCTCCCAAGGAACAGCCTCCGGAAGACGCCTGCGCGCGGGCCATTTGGAACGCCCGCAAGGCGATTCCTTTGAACGCAAGCGAAGTCGAGGTGGACTCTCTTAAACGGGAGATGAACCAGGCTCTGGATGAGGCCGCCAAGAGCAAGGACTTGAAAGGCTTCGCGGACAAGCTGGAGCCCCAAATTCAGAAGTGGGAGTCCCTCTACAAGCGGGCCCTCAAGTCCTTCTACGGTCCGATGACGATCCAATGCTCCCGTCGCGCGGGGGGCAACGAGTATTATCTCAACACCATCGATCTCAAAAGCGGCGGCGACACCATTAAGGAAGCGGTCGGCAGCACCACGCTCTTCGAAGGGAGAAAGCCGGCGGAGAAGGGCTGGGCCGCGGGCGATCCCAACGAGCCGATAGTCCGCCATCTCATCAACACCCTGAACGCGGTCATGGCCAAACAGGAGACTGTCCTGGGTCCCGTTATCAAGGAGGTTGGCAAGGGCAAGGATAGCGTGGCCAAGGAGGTCTGGGAGACGGTCGAGCCCTTGGCGGAAGGCCGCAGGGCCGCGGAAAAAATTCGCCGGCCGCGGGGCCCCCCCGGACCCAAAGGGGAGAAAAAATGGGAAGGGGGCGAGAAGGAAGAGGCCCCGAAATCCGAGAACAGCGAGGAAAGGATCGCCGAGCTGCAAACGCGGACGAGCAGGCTGGAGTTCGAGGCCAAGGAGGCGGAAGAGAAGGTCGAGGTTATCCGGGAGGTCCGGCCCAAGCTCGCGCTCGCCGCCAAGGCGGACGCCGCGCGCAAGGAGAGCCTGGCCAAGGTTCAGGACCTGGATAAAAAGCTGGAGGGGCTCGATCGGATACTCAAGGCCGATGGGAGGCCTAAAAAGCTGGCCGAGGAGAACTGGCTGCCTTGGGGCTTTGGAGTGAGCACCGCCTACGACCTGGGCCTTACGAAGAGTGAAGTCGAGTCGGCCCAGATCGGGATCGGGCAAGCTGAAGCCGCCGTGAAGATGCAGGCCGGGATAGACCAGGTTGCGACGGGGAAAGATGTTCCCGCGGCGGAGGAGATTCCCTTCCAGGAGCTTGCGGAGGAGACGGACAAGAAGACGGATACCCTATTCCAAATCGTAATCGAGGCTCCGAAGATCAAGCAGAAACTGGAGGATAGGCTCGCCTGGGAGAAGCACTTTCAGACCTACACGGCGGAATACCGCGACGCGATCCGGGAGGCGCGCTGGCAGAACAAGCTCGGGCGGCAGGTCCGGCCCAAGGAGAAAATCCTGGAGGACCCGCGCATCAAGGAGAGGATCGAAAGCCTCGAATACGCCTCGGCCAGGCGCGAGCTGGAGAATCTGGGGCAGGAGTACGCCTCGGCACGCAAGGAGACGGAGGACAACATCCAGTTCATCGCCAGGGAGGAGAAGCGCAAGGAAGGCTGCTCGACGCCCGCGCTTCAGGAAACCGTGGTCAAGCAGTTCAAGTCTTACGAAACCGGCGATTCCTCGGAGTTCATGAGGCAGGTCTCCTCCCGCTTCCGGGGCCTGGACCGCATGGGTCTTGGGCTCGGTCGGGCGGGGCTTGAGAAATCCATCGCGGATGATCTGCGCAATCTCTCGGGCATACAGTTCGACGTGGCCGTGGACCCGCCCCAGCAGGGCCTCTCGAACAGCTACCGCCTGCCCATGACCTGGGCCATACGCGCCCGCCTGGGCGCCACGGGGGAGGAGTGGATCGCCAAGACCCAGCGTTCCACGCTCCACTATGAATGCGACCTGGAAGCCGAGACGCCGGGCTTCCTGCTGGCCTCCATAGAGGGCGAGAATATCTTCGGCCGCTCCAACTACGCGGGCGTCACCGTGGTGGACAAGGGGGCCGTGGACGGACAGACGCTCAGCTCCCCCCAGGCCGTGGTCAACGGGAACATGACCACCGACGCCTCCGTCATGGTGGGTTTCTCCGGGGTGGCCGGCACTCCGGGAAGCACCGTGGGCGGGTCCGTGAGCCTCACGGAGGTGCTGCCCAACGCCGCCTTCGTGGGCTCGCAGACCTCGCTCAAGATCTATGGGACCGGGTTCACGGCCGGGCCCTCCCTGGCCGTGGAATTCGCCCAAGGCGCGGCGAACGCCTGCGCATTCCGGGTCACGGGCCTCACCATCGTCAACGACAAGGAGCTGAACCTCACGCTCACCCTGGACCCGGACGCCCTGGGCGTGAGCGGGACCACCCAGTCCGGTACAGTCGGCGTAAAGGTCACCAACGGCAACGGCGCAACGGCTACGCTCAGCCCGGCCTTCATCGTAAGCGCTCCCAGGATCGCCTCGGTGAGCCCCACAAGCCTCAGCTTCTCCTCCAGCACGCAGGTCACGATCACCGGAACGAACCTGCTTTCTTCCTTCACCTACGGCTTCCTCTCCACCGACCCTCTCACCACCGTGGCCAATGTCTCCCGGGTCAGCGATACCACGCTGACCGCGACTTTGGAGGGCTTGAGCGCCTCGGGGTCCTATTCGCTCTATCTGAGCGCGGCCGGGGCCGCGGCCGTGTGCAGTCCGACGAATATCCAGGGAGGAGTCACTCTATTGGAAGCGGGCCGGGTCGACTACGAGGTCAATCCATGAGCCGCGGCGGAAAGGCCTCATGAGGATCGGACTGCTGGCCGCCGCGCTTTTATGGCCGGCGCTGGGGGCTCGAATCGAAGCGGCCGTCAAAGTCACCGACTTTTCCATCCCCGCGCTCTATGGAGGCGACGGCGGGGACAAATCGTTCGCCACTTTCAACGCCCCGGACGGCCTGGCGCGCGATTCCACCGGCAATGTCTACGTGGCCGACTCGGCCAACTGCGTGATCCGGGTCATCTCCTCCACGGGAGCGGTCGCCACCCTGGCCGGCAGTTTCGTGGGAAACCAGTTCAACCCTTCCGACAACTGCAACACCAAAACGGACGGAGTGGGGACCGCGGCGAGGTTCA
>CAYWAR010000125.1:0-7184 GCA_964455765.1 uncultured Elusimicrobia bacterium | reverse complement strand
GCATCCTCCCGGGTCCCGGCCTCAACGTCTTCACCGGCGAGACCGGTGCCGGAAAATCCATCCTCATCGAAGCCTTGGGCTTCCTTCTGGGCGAGCGCGCGAGCGTGGATTGGCTCCGGGCGGGCGCCAAGAGCCTGGAGGTCAAGGGCGTCTTCTCCGGGGACATGCCCGAGCCGATCCGCAAGGCGCTGGGCGTCGCGGGCGAGCTCGTCCTCCGCCGGGAACTCGACGCGTCGGGCAGGTCCCGGGCTTTCGTGGGGGACGCGCCGGTGAGCGCCGCGCTCCT
Source organism: uncultured Elusimicrobia bacterium (assembly GCA_964455765.1). Lineage (GTDB taxonomy): Bacteria > Elusimicrobiota > Elusimicrobia > UBA1565 > UBA1565 > CAYHRV01. Next base: position 6,898 of record CAYWAR010000125.1, on the reverse strand, counting down.
CTCCACCGCCTGCGAGACGCTCGCCGATTTCCATGGCCAGCACGAGCATCAAAGCTTGCTCAAGCCCGCGCTCCAGCTCGAGCTCTTGGATTCCTTCGGCGGGCTCCTGGCGCTCCGCGGCCGGACGGCGGAAGCCTATCGCCGCTGGAAGTCCCTCAACGATGAGAAGGAATCTCTCACGCTCAACGAGGCGGAGCGCGAGCGGCGCATGGACCTAGGCCGTTTCCAGGCCGCCGAGATCGACCAAGCCGCTCCGAGGTCCGGCGAGGAGGAGGAGCTCGAGGCGGAGCTGCCCAGGCTCAAGCACGCCTCCCGCCTCATGGAGCTCTCCTCCCGGGCGCGCGAATTGCTTTGCGACGGGGATGGGTCGGTCCAGGAATCCCTCGGCAAGGCCGAGCGCCTCTTCGCGGAGATGGGAAGGCTCGATCCCCCGGCCGGCGAGGCCCTCCCGGGCCTCGCCCGTGCCATAGAGCTGGTGTCGGAGGCTTCTTCCGTCCTCTCTCGATATCAGGACGTGGCCGAATCCCCCGACAGGCTCGATGAGCTCCTCTCGCGCCAGGATAAGCTGGCGCGCCTTAAGAAGAAATACGGCGCCTCGATCGCGGAGGTGCTCGCTTTCCGGGAGCGCGTGGGCACGGAGCTCAAGTCCCTGGAGAATCGCGAGGGCAGGCTCTCGGAGATAGACGCCGAAACGGCGCGCGCGCGGCTCGCCCTGGAGTCCCTGTGCTCGGAGCTCCATCAGGGGCGCGCCAAGGCCGCGGCCAAGCTCTCCGCGCGGGCCGGGGCGGAGTTCAAGGATCTGGCCCTGGGTCCGGCGCGTCTGAGCGTCTGCGTGGAGATGGAGGAGGAGTCCTTCTCGGCCTCGGGCTGCGACCGCGTGGAGTTCCTCATCGCCCCCAACCCGGGCGAGGCGCTCAAGTCCCTTCGCGCCACCGCCTCGGGGGGGGAGATGTCGCGCGTGATGCTCGCCCTCAAGACCGTGCTCTCCCGGGAGGACAAGGTGCCCTTGCTCGTCTTCGATGAAGTGGACGCGGGCGTGGGCGGGGAGGCGGCCCGCTCGGTGGGAGCCAAGCTCGCCGAGCTCGCCAAGACCCGCCAGGTCCTCTGCGTGACCCATCTTCCCCAGGTGGCCTGCTTCGCCAAGACGCATTTCGAGGTGAGAAAAGAGGTGTCGGGCGGGAGGACGCGCGCGGTGGTCGAGCGGCTCTCGGGAGAGCCCAGGCTGCAGGCCCTGGCCCGGATGCTGGGCGGAAGGGCCGCGACCGAGGCCAGCCGCAGGCACGCGCGCGAATTGCTTGAGTCAGTAGGATAGAGAATAATGAAAGAAGAACGGCCACGCTCCGGGGACCGCGCTCCTGCGAGCGCGGCTCCCGCGGAGGATTTCATCCGCGAGAGCGTCAAGGCCGACGGCCGGGCCGGCAAGAACGGGGGGCGCGTCCATACCCGCTTCCCGCCCGAGCCCAACGGCTACCTCCACATCGGGCACGCGAAGTCCATCTGCCTCAACTTCGGCGTGGCCGCCGAGTTCTCCGGCCGGTGCAACCTGCGCATGGACGACACCAACCCGGCCAAGGAGGAGGTGGAGTACGTTCAGTCCATCCAGGAGGACGTCCGCTGGCTGGGCTTCGACTGGGAGGACCGGCTCTTCTACGCCTCCGATTATTTCGGCAAGCTCTATGAGTACGCGCTCCAGCTCATCCAGGAAGGCCACGCCTATGTCTGCGACCTGAGCGCCGACGAGGTCCGCCTCTACCGAGGGACGCTGAGCGAGCCCGGCAAGCCCAGCCCGTGGCGGGAGCGCGCGGCGTCCGAGAACCTGGACCTCTTCGAGCGCATGCGCAAGGGCGAGTTCCCGGACGGGGCGAGGACTCTGCGCGCCAAGATCGACATGGCCTCCCCCAACCTGAACATGCGGGATCCGGCGATCTACCGCATCCGGCACGCCGCCCACCACCGCACCGGGGAGCAGTGGCGCATCTACCCGATGTACGACTACGCCCATTGCGTCTCCGACGCGCTGGAGGGCATCACGCACTCGATCTGCACCTTGGAGTTCGAGGACCATCGGCCGCTCTATGACTGGTTCCTCGACCGCCTGCGCACCCCCTGCCATCCCCGGCAGATCGAGTTCGCCCGGCTCAACCTCACCTACACCGTGATGAGCAAGCGCAAGCTCCTGGAGCTCGTCAAGGGAAAGCGGGTCTCGGGCTGGGACGATCCCCGCATGCCTACGCTGCAGGGCCTGCGCCGCCGCGGGGTGAGCCCGGAGGCCATCCGGACCTTCTGCGAGAAGATCGGGGTGTCGAAGGCCAACAGCACCAACGCCATCGCCCTGCTCGAGCACTGCGTGCGCGAGGACCTCAATAAGAGGTCGCGCCGTGCCATGGCCGTGCTCCGGCCGCTGAAGCTGGTGCTCGAGAACTACCCGGAGGGGCAGGTCGAATGGATGGACGCGGTCAACAACCCCGAGGACCCTTCCGCGGGGACGCGCCGGATCCCGTTCTCCCGCGTGCTTTACATCGAGGCGGATGATTTCCGAGAAACCCCGCCCAAGGGCTACTACCGCCTCTTCCCCGGCAACGAGGTGCGCCTGCGCTACGCCTATCTGATCCGGTGCCGGGAGGCGGTCAAGAACGAGAAGGGCGAGGTGGTGGAGCTGCGCTGCACCTACGATCCGGCGACCAAGGGCGGCGACGCGCCCGACGGACGCAAGGTCAAGAGCACGATACACTGGGTCTCGGCCGACCACGCGGTCGCCGCGGAGGCCAGGCTCTATGAGCATCTCCTCCTGAAGCCGGATGCTGATGACGTGCCGGAGGGGGAGGATTTCCTCTCCCTGCTCAATCCCAAGTCGCTGGAGCGCGTGGATCCCTGTTGGGCGGAGCCGGCTCTGAAGGACGCGGCTCCCGGGAGCCGCTGGCAGTTCGAGCGGGTAGGCTACTTCTGCGCGGACCCGGACTCCAAGCCCGGCAAGCCCGTCTTCAACCGCACCGTCACTCTCCGGGACAGTTGGGCCAAAACCGAAAGCCGCTCCCAGAAAAAATCATCCTGATTTTTTATGGGAGCGGCCGTTTCGTGCCAAGCTCGGCCTCTTAACGAGCTTCCCTTCCTTCGCTTCCCGCAAGCCCTGGCGAACTGAGGCCAGCGCGTCCTTGTTCTTGAAGAGCCATGCCTCAGATGCGGGAACTATTGTCCGATGGATTTCAGATCCCTTCATGGGCATAGGATAGCTCGGGAGGAGAAATCTATCAAGTGGGACTATCCCACTTTCAGGGCCCTTTCGATGCGGGCCAGGCAGGACTGCTTGCCTAGGATGGAGAGGGCCTCGTAGATGCCGAAGCCCACGGATTTGCCGGTCAGGGCCACGCGCAGGGGGTGCACTAGATCGCTTAGGCCGATGCCCTCCGCCCGGGAGAAGTCCTGTAGGAGTTTCTCCAAGGCTTGGGGGGTGGAATCGGTGTGTCCCTCCAGCCGGGGCTTGAACTTTTCCAGGAGGGGCCTCGCCTCGGGTCTGCCGCTGATGCGCTTCTGAAAATCCTTCTCATCGTAGGGGAAGGAATCGTCGGCCTGGAAGAAGGCGGCATAGTCGAGGATGTCGCCGGAGACCTTGATGCGCTCGCCGGCGGCTTGGACGACGGCAAGGATCTTATCTGATAAAGAGCCTACGGCGGGGCTAGGAACAAGTTTAGCGGCTTCCAAAAAAGGGACACAAAGTCGCGCCCGATCTTCGGGCGCGAGGGCCTGCATATGCCTTTCCTGGAAGGCTAGGAGCTTCTTGCAGTCCAGGCTCGCCGGCGCCTTGAGCACCCTCTCCAGGGTGAAGTCCCGGACCATCTCTTCCCGCGTGAAATCCTCGGTCTTGTCGTCTAGGGACCAGCCCAGGAGCAACAGATAATTGACCAGGGCGTCGGGCAGATAGCCCGAGCGCCGGTAGAATTCGACCATGACCGGGTTGAAGGTCTCGGCCGACACGCTCTCGCCGGTCCGCTCGGCGATGCTCTGCCCGTGCTCGAACACCTTCTTGAACTCCGGGTTCTTTAGGTATTGGGCGATCTTGCGCTTGCTGAGCTTGTTTTTGCTCCCCGGCTCGGCCACGAAGGGGAGATGTGCGTACTCGGGAAGGGGGTAGCCCAGGGCCGAGATGATGAATATCTGGCGCGGGGTGTTGGAGAGATGTTCCTCCGCGCGGATGACATGCGTGATCTCCATGTCGTGGTCGTCGACCACGTTGGCCAGATGATATAGGAAAGTGCCGTCGGCGCGCTGGACCACATGGTCCTGCTCCCGGGACCAATCGAAAGAGACGTCGCCGCGGATGTGGTCGTGGAAGCGGCAGGCCCCCTCGCGCGGCATCTTGAGTCGGACCGCGGCCTTGCGTCCCTGGGCCTCGAACTCGGCGCGCTTCTCCGGGGTCTCGGCCAGCCACTTGCGGCTGTAGACGAATTGGCGCTTCTGGGACTCGGCTTCCTTGCGCTCGGCCTGGAGTTCCTCGGGGGTCGCGTAGTCTCGGTAGGCCGCGCCCTTCTCCAGCAGGAGGGCGACGGCCTGGGCGTAGCGTTCGAGCTTCTGGGATTGGAAATAAGGCCCGTGCGGGCCGCCGACCTCGGGGCCCTCGTCCCACTCGATGCCCAGCCAGCGGAAGCCGTCTAGGATGGGTTGGAGCGCGCCCTCCACGTTGCGCTGGACGTCGGTGTCGTCGATGCGCAGGAGGAACTTGCCCCCGTGCTTGCGGGCGAAGAGCCAGTTAAATAGCGCGGTGCGCACCCCGCCGATGTGGAGGTAGCCCGTGGGGCTGGGCGCGAAGCGCGTCCTGACCATCAGAACCGGCAGCCGGTCACGCGGAGGACTTCCTCGGCGGTGGTGGCCCCGGCGAGCAGTCTGCGCAGAGCCGATTCCTGCAGGGTAATCATCCCGTTCTTGACCGCGACTTCCTTGATGCGCATGGAAGTGCCGCGCTGGCTGATGATCTCCCGAATCTCGTCGGTGACCTCCAGGACCTCGTGCACGCCCATGCGGCCCCGGTACCCGGTGCCCGCGCAGTTCTCGCAGCCTTTGCCGCGATAGAGCGTGCACTTGGGGGTCTGGGGGATGTATTTCAGAGGCACCCCCACGGTGGCAAACCATTTCGAGTCGGCCTCGTGGGGCTCCTTGCACTCGGGGCAGATCTTGCGCAGGAGGCGTTGGGCCACGACCATGGTCAGGGCCGAGGAGATGAGGATGGGGTCGACCTCCATCATGAGGATGCGCGTCACCGCGCCGGGAGCGTCGTTGGTGTGCAAAGTGGAGAAGACCAGGTGGCCGGTGAGCGCGGCGTTGATGGCGATGGTGATGGTCTCCAGGTCGCGGATCTCGCCCACCATGATGATGTCCGGGTCCTGGCGCAGGAAGGAGCGCAGGGAGGCGGCGAAATTGAGCCCGATCTCCGCGTTGCACTGCACCTGGTTGACGCCGGGCAGGAGGAACTCGACGGGGTCCTCGGCCGTCATGATGTTCACATCCGGCGTGTTGAGGGTGTGCAGCGTGGAGTAGAGCGTGGTCGATTTTCCCGAGCCCGTGGGCCCGGTCACCAGGATGATGCCGTAAGGGTCCTCGATGTGCTTGGCGTACACCGAGGCGTTTTCCGGATCCATGCCGAGTTTGCTGATGTCGAGGTTCATGGCGGTGGAGTCCATGATGCGCATGACCACCTTCTCGCCCGGGGCGCAGGGGCACACCGAGATGCGCACATCCACCTCTTTGTTGTCCACTTTGAGCTTCATGCGCCCGTCCTGCGGCCGGCGGCGCTCCGAGATGTCGAGGTTCGACATGATCTTCAGGCGCGAGGTGACCGCGGGCAGGAATTTCTTGGGCGGGGCCGGCTGTTCGATGAGCACCCCGTCGATGCGATAACGGACTCGGAGGTATTTGGGATAGGGTTCGATGTGGATGTCGGACGCCTTGGCCTTGATGGCGCGCGCGAGGAGGAGGTTGACGATCTGTATGACCGGGACCTCGTCCTCCTTGCTCAGTTGGGTGACGCCCTCCTCTTCTTCCTCCGCCCCGGGGGTGGCCTTCTCGACCACCGCATCCCCGTCATCCCCGGTCTTGGATTTGATGTCCTCCAGGGCCTTTTTCGCGTCCGCCCCGGTGCCGAAGGCCTTGTCGATGGCCTCGCGCAGGTCGGATTCCGGGGTGATGACCACGTTCACCTTGAGCCCGGTGGTGATCTTGATCTCGTCTACGGCCATGACGTTGAAGGGGTCGCTCATGGCGATGGTGATGGCCTCGTCCTCGAAGGCGAGGGGGAGTATCATCTTCTGCCGTATGAGCTTTTCAGGGATCCTCTGGAGGATGTCTTTCTTGACGGCGCCCCGGTCGCTGAGGCGCATGAACTTGAAGCCGCATTGCTGGGCCACGAACTCGATGAGCTTCTCCGCGGTGACATAGCCCTTGCTGATGACCAGTTCGCTGAGCTGGAGGCCCTCCTTCTTCTGGAGGTCCATGCACTCATGGAGCTGTTCATAGGTGAGCATGCCCAGGGAGACCATCAACTCACCTAGACGGGCCGAAATTGCGATGGGGTTTGTGGCTTCTTTGACCGCCATGGATTCCTTACATATAACGATAACGGGTGTATTGGGTCCCTGTCAAGACCGGGGATGTGGCGGCAACGGGCCTGCGCCTTGATTTTGTAACGCCCGCCTGCAAAACTATGGGGTCTATGCGATATTGGGTCTACCAAGACTGCCGCATTATGGGTCCCTTTCCCCCGGAAGACCTGGGCTCGGTGGCCGGGATCAGCCATGACAGCCTGGTCTGCGAGGAAAAGGCCGCGGGCATGGCGGAGGGGGATTGGAGGCAGTTGGGGGCGGTAGACGAACTTTCTTCCGCCTTGAGGGCCGGGTCCGGGGCGGTCATC
>CAYWAR010000124.1:3821-7206 GCA_964455765.1 uncultured Elusimicrobia bacterium | reverse complement strand
GGCGGCGTTGGGCATGGCCACGATGAGCACGCTCCGTCCGCGCGCGGGCAGGGGGGGAGGGGCCGGCCGCCAGGAGAAGGGCTGTACCTCTTGGGGCGCGGGTTTGAACGCCGCGGAAAGATTATCGGCCACGGCCTTGTCCATGGAGCTCACGCCCACGATGAGGTTCTCCGGGCGATAATGGGCGGCGTAGAAGCGCCTGAGCGCCTCGCGGTCCACGGCCTCCAGCCCTTTCTCCGTCATCTGCGGATGGGCGTAGCTCGTCCCCTCATGGATCACGTTGTCGAGCGTGAGAAGGCCCAGCATCTCGATGCGCTCGAAGCGGAGCGCCGAACGCAGGCCCTGCAGGGTCTCCGCGCGCACCCGGTCGAGCTCCTTGGCGTCGAAGAGAGGCCGGTTGAACATCGGCCCGATGACTTTTTCCACGTACTCCTCCAGCACGGGCCTGGGCACGACGAAGGAGAACACCGTCGCCTCCTTGGACACGCTCACCGTCGGATAGGCCCCCCCGCCCCAAGGCCGCGAGAGCTCGGCCAAGCGCTCCTTGGTCACCGGGGACTTCTCCTCTCCGAAGGAGCCCTGGATGAGGAGGTTCCCGGTCAACTGCGCCAACCCCTCCAAGCCGGCGGGGTCCTGCGCGGAGCCCGCTTTGACCATCACCTTGATCTGGAGAAGAGGCGAGGGCGAATCCAAGGTCACGATCCGGGGGGCTTGGGAGGCGGGAGTCAGGGAGAAGCCGAGCTGGGCGGAGACCGGAAATGGGAAAACAGCAATAAGGAGAAAAAGGAAGAACGGCTTCATGGTCGGGCTCCCGAGCCCGACTGCGAGGCCATGGTGACCACTCCGCGGTTCTCCGCCTTGAGATAAGTCTTCGCGAAGCGCTCCACGTCCTCCGGAGTGAGCGCTTCCACGGCCGCCACCAGCTTATCGAGCACTTCCGTGTCGCGGCCGAACCGGTAATACCACGCGAAATCCGAGGCGATCTCCTCAGGGCTCTTGAAGCGCGAGAGCATGTCGTAGCGGTATTTGGCCCTGAGCACCTCGAGGAGCTTGACCGATTCGCCGTCTTGCGCGAAGCGGGAGAGGGCATCCACGCCCCGGACGATCTCCCCGGCGGTCTCCTCGAAATAAGCCTTCCCCTTGGCCGCGTATTTGTCCTTGAAGAGCTCGGCGGCGAGCACCATGAGCCGGGGCTCCACGCTCTCCATGCCCCTGGAGCCTTCGTCGAGGGAGAGCTCGCTGACCATCCGCGTGTCGTAGCGCAGGCGCTTATAGAGCGGGGCCGCCTGGGAGACGAGCAGTTCGCCCAGAAGCTGCATCACCCCGGACTCGGGCGTGCCGGGACGGAAGGCCGGGGTCCGGTAGGCCACGCGCAGTTGGGGCGCCACGTCCGCGTCCCAGGAAACATGGGCCTTCTGCTCTTTCCGGGGCGGCGCCGGGAAGGGCCGCGCCGGAGGCGGCTCCTTGGCCTGCCAATCTCCGTAACGCTCCGACGCCGCGGCGAATACCTCTTCGGGCTTCACGTCCCCGGCAACGATGAGCGCGCAATTGCCCGGGCGGTAATACTCGTCATAGAAACGCCGGGCCGCCTCATAGTGGGCGGGCATGTCCAGGACGTCCTCGTAGAAGCCCATGGTCGTGTGCCCATAGGGGTGCCCCGGGAACATCATGGAATAGAGCTTCTCCTCCATCTTGAAGGAAGGGAAGCTCGCCCCCCGGCGGTATTCGCCCAGAACGGCCCCGGTCTCGGTCTTGAAGGTCTTTTCGTCGAAATCCAGCTTCTTGAAGCGGGCGGACTCCAGGTCCGCGAGCTCGCGCAGGTTCGAGGTGAAGGTGAGGGGGTGGTAGTAGGTGAGGTCGAACCAGGTCCAGGCGTTGTTGTGCGCCCCCATGCGCCGGATCGCCTCGTCATAGCCGCCCTCCATGCCCCCCAGGCGGTGCCGGAAGAGTATGTGCTCGAAGAGGTGGGCGAGGCCGGTGCGTCCCTTCTCGGCTTCCTTGCCGGAACCGGCGAGGACCAGCGTGTTGAAGCTCAGCACTTCCTTGAACTCCGGGGTCTCGATGACCACCACGTCGAGCCCATTGGGCAGGGTGCGCTTGGTCACCGCGTACGGGAAGGTCTTTTCCGCGGCCTGCGCGCCGGAGACGGCCAGCGAGAGCGACAAGAGAAGGGCGTTGGATCTCATCGTAGGGCATTCTAGGATTTTTTGATGCGGGACCGAAAAGGCTATAATCGAAGGAGAGCCGGATGGAGGCACCCTTCATGCAAAAGACCAAACGCGCCCCAAAGACCACTTCCAAGACGCCCGGCATCACCGGGACCTATGTCTATGACAAGGATTCCGACAGCGTGGTGAAGATCTCCGACCGCATCCCCTCCGTCGCCTCCAAGAAAGGCTCGTCCTCCTCGATGCCCGACATGGGCCCCTGCGGCAAGCCGACTTCCGAGTGCGGAGGCGGCTCCTGCATGAGCGGCGGCGGCTTCGACTAATATCCCGAAATCCCGACAAATGCTAATGCATTTGTCGGGATTTCGGTCTCTTGGGCAGCCAAAGCAGGGCGACTAGGAGCAGAACCAGAAGGGTCAGCCCGAGCGTCCAGTAGGGACGCAGTCTTCGTCCCAGCGGTTCGGCTCCGGGCGCCGGGCTCTTCCCGGCGGTCAACGACGCCCCGGGAACCGCGCGCGAGGAGAGCGACCTTTTCGCCCCGGGCGCGGGAGGAGAGAAGAGCCTGCCCCCGGCCTGGGCGGAGCTTGACTGGGCCGAATACCGGGCCGGAGCCAGGGCCGCCGCCTGTTGGATGTCGTCTTTCTTGCCCGCGTCATCCCCGGCCCCCTCCCGCGCGTACGCTCGCGCCGCGTAGGCCTGGGCGGACGCCGGGTCCGCCTCCAAAGCCCTCGACGCGCTCCGCGCCGCTTCCGCGTATTTCCCCTGCTGGAGCTGGGTCCACGCCAAAGTCTCGAACATCTTCGGGTTCTTCGGGGCCCGCTTGAGCGCCTCCCGCGCGGCGATCTCCGCCTCCTCATAGAATCCTAATTGCAGAAGAGCCTGCGCGGCCATATGCCGGGACGCCGCGTCATCCTCGTCGCGCAGAGCGGCCTTCTCCGCGTAGTCCAGCGCCCCCTGCGCGTCCCCCGCCTGGAGCCTGGACTCGGCCGCGCCGAGCAGGATGGACAATTCATTGGGAAGAGGGACCGGCGTCCAGACCGGAGGAGGAGGAAGTCTCAAGTCCGCGGGGACGAAGGCAACCGGCTGGACCGGATCGGAAAGGGCCTGAGAAGAGGGTTCGGCGGCGGCCGGAGGGTGAGTGGGTTTTGGAGCGTCTTCACTACCTCGCGCCGGCGCATGCGCCGGCCGTTTTTTCACCGGGACCGTATTGCCCACCC
>CAYWAR010000124.1:0-3811 GCA_964455765.1 uncultured Elusimicrobia bacterium | reverse complement strand
GGGCGCTCGAATGGCAGTGAGCGGCCGCGGACTCACGGCCGGGACTCCCTTCCTCGAGTTCGCGTAGCCCGGCGGAAGCCCATAGGCCACCCCCGGCGGGGTGTTCGGGGATTTTGATTCCCGCTCGACGGTGGGAAGGGAAAAACCCACGGCCGTTCCTTCTCCGCCCGCGCCCATGAGGAATTTCCCATGGTCCTTCTTGAAGCGGGTCTGGAGCGTCAGGTACTCCAGCTTCTTCCGCTTATAGAGCTCGCCCGCCCCCTCCATGTCCTTGAGCGCGGCCTGATAATCCTCCCTGGCCTTGAGATACTCCTCCAACGCGTTCCCCCGCGCCGAGGAACCGGAGGCGCCCCACAGGCCCTCGCGCGCTTGAGCCATGCGTTCCTCGGCCTGTTGAAGGATGCCCTTGGCCGCGGCCATGGAGCCGAGGGCCAAATTGAGGTCGTTTCCGGCCTGGACCACGGCCTGCTGGCCCAACCCCTCCGCGGCGCGCGGCGCGGAGGGCGCCGCGCATAGAAGCCCCACAGCCAATGCTAGGCGAACCATCGTATCTTTAGGTTAGCGCCCGGACGCCCATCCGTCAAGGGAGGAATCAAGCGACTTGGAATCTCGCGGGATCGGAGAGGAAGCGTTCGGCTTCGTCGAGCCCCTGCTCGAAGGCGGCGCGGCACTCGGCGCGGTCGAACTTGAACACCCGCACCCTCAGCGGACGCAAGGGAGTGAACTCGAAGAAGCGCAAGCCCAGCGGACGAGCGCGGGGGCGCAGGACGGCCAAGGCGTTGTCCACCTGGGAGCGCATGATGACGTTGATGAGCAGGCTGAGGTAGCGCCGGATGGAACCGGCCTCCTCGGCGCCGGAGGGCCGGCCCGCGACGTTGAGGAAGAGGAAATCCAGCGCCCCGCGGGAAAGGGGCGGCTCCAGGTCGGCGAAACAGGACACATGGCCGTCCACGAAGAGGGAGTCCCCCACGCGCATGGGAGGGAAGACGACGGGGACCGCGATGGAAGCCAGGATGCGGTCGAGCAGGGGCCCTTCCCACGGGTCTCCCTCGGGAGAGAACGAGGACTGGACCATCCGCGCGTGGGTGATGTCCGCGGCCACGGGGTGGAACCAGCAGCGCTTGAGGCTCCGCGCCCTTTCCTCGTTGACGAAGCCGGCCAGGTACTCGCGCAGGGGCTCTTGGCGGAAGAGGCTCGGAGGCAGGAGCTTGGGCCCCAGGCGCATGAAGGAGCGCCCGGGGACGTTGCGCCAGAACTCCTGGAGCAGGTCGAGCGTCCCTTGGAAATAGGCGCACCCGTTGATGCTCCCCGCGCTGCTGCCGACCACCGAGTCGAACTTGAACCCGCGCAGCTCCGCCAAGGCGTAGAGCACGCCGGCCTGCCAACTGCCCAGGGCCGCCCCCCCGGAGAGGATGAGGGCCATGGGCCGGCTGCCCAGCGGAGCCTGCTCGAGGCCCGGCCCGCCGAAGCTCACGAGTCCTTGTCCCGCGGGGTGTTCCAATTCTCGCCGGAGCGCGGGGAGGAGACTTCCGCGTAGCGGATCGGGTTCGCGCTCAACCACAGGTCGAGGCGGTCCCGCGCCGGATCGAGCGACAGGATCGGCGTCTGGGCCTTGGGGGAGAGGAGCACGGGATGGCCTCTGCGGCCCTCGCGGCGAGGGATCACGGCCAAGTCCCCTCCGGCTTCCGCCTCCCCGGCCGCGGCCGCCAGCGCATCGAAGAGCTCCTTGTCCCAGAGCGGCATGTCCACATGAAAAACGAAGCCCCAGGACTCCAGGGGCGAACGCTTGAGGAGAGCCTGCAGGGAGGCGAGCGGCGCGGCGTCGGGGTCCACCGGCACCCAGAGCGCCTCCGGATGGAGGGCGCGGCAGCGCTCGAGCCATTCCTCCTGGATCGAGACCGCGATCTTGTCCGGCGGGCAGACCGCCAGGAGGAAATCCATGTGCCGGGCGAGCAGGGGCCGTCCCTCGTGCTCCAGCCAGGCCTTGGGCCCGCCCATCCGCCTTCCCCGGCCGGCGGCGAGGAGATAGACCTGGGTGGTCATGCCTTGGAGAGCTGGAAGGCGGCGAGCAGCTCGTTGGCGATGGAGACCGCGATGATCTTGGGGTTCTTGCTCGAGACCGGTGCGGCGCGCGGGTCGCCCTCCTCTCGCGCCGTCCCCGGACGGCTCAGACCCCGGACGGGGACGCCGATGGGACAGCGCACCCTCTCCTCCCACAGCGCCTCCATGGACTCGGCCCGGTCCTTGTCCAGGCCGGACTTCAAGCGCGCCCGGAATACGTCCGCCTTGTGCTCGGAGCCGATGAGGCCCAGGTAGCCGACGCTCTGCCCCAGGAGGTGCTCGACGAGGAGATAATCGAGGTCGTGGCTGTGCGTAAAGACGCAGGCCGCGTCGTCGGCGCTCCACCGGCGGGAACGGGCGTACTCCAGGGGCTCCGTGCAGCGCACGCTCGCGTCCGGCGGGAAATCCTCGGCCCGGGCCCACTCGGGCCGGGGGTCGACGACTCTCAAACGCAAGGGCATGCCCGAGAGCACCTGGGCCACGGCCCGCCCCACATGCCCCGCGCCGAAGAGGACGACGGTGCGTTCGCGCGCCATGAGGTCGAAGAAGACCTCCACGCGCCCGCCGCAGCACTGGCCCATCTCCTTGCAGAGGACGTATTCCTTCAGATGCGCCGCCTCTCCCCCGGAGGCCAGCAGCTCGCGCGCGTGGGCGAGGACTTCGGCCTCGAAACGCCCGCCTCCGAGAGTGCCCGTGAAACCCTCGGCCGACACCCACATCTTCGCCCCGACGTCCTGGGGAGCCGAGCCCACGACCTTGACCAGAGTGCAGAGCACCCCGGGACGCGGGAGCCCCCAATCAAGATGCAGCGGTTTTGAGTCGGGCATATTTCTATGAACGGCGACGAAAGCCGCCGTGCGTTGAGAAAGGAAGCGCCCTTAGGGCGCGACCTTGAAAACGCGCAGCGCACTTTACGCGCCGCGTATATTATAGCGAGTTTCCAGGACGCTGTTCGAGGCAAGAAGCCGGGTCCAAAGTCCCGGAAATATGATTCAATAACCGCATGATCGCGTTCCTGGCGCTTCTTTCCGCCTCGCTGAGCGTCCAGCCGGCACGGGCGCAGGCCACCGACGACAGCGACCTGAGCGGCGGCCGATCCCCGGCGGCGGACATCCTATGGAGCGAGAGCAAAGACGATGAGGCGGCCGCGGTGTTCCGAGCCCAGCCCATCGCCCCGCCTCCGGCGGGGCGAGCCGTGAATGCCTCCACTATCGAAGGGATTTTCTTCCTTACCGGCCCGGAGGGGCGGGATGTGCCCGCGAGCAGGGCCAAGGCCCTGCTCATGTCGGGCTCCAAGGTCTTGGCCGAGTCGATCGTCGGAGAGGACGGGGCATGGGAGCTCGCCGCGCCCCCGGACTTCTCCGGGAAAGCGGTGGTCCGCTTGCGCCTGGAGAACGCCGCCTGGTCCATCCAGGACGCGCGCGGCGGCAAGCCCTTCTCCTGGGACGCGGCCGAGGTCCAGCTCCCGGCTTCCGGACTCCAGCTGGGGACCTACCGGCCCGACCCGTCCTCGGAGAACGGGAAGATCGGCCTCATCCATCTCCAATTCCTCGAAGCGTTCTCGCTGTTCGCACGGGCCGGCATCGGCACGGACTGGTGGAAGGACCGCCTCGCGGTCAGCTACCCGGATTCCGCGGACTATTTCTCCCCCTGGGGCTTCGACCTCCACCTGACCCGGGCGGAGCAGTGGGATGTGAACCTCCACGAGTTCGGCCACGCGGTGATGGCCGCCGGCACCCGCTCCTACGGC
>CAYWAR010000123.1:0-7208 GCA_964455765.1 uncultured Elusimicrobia bacterium | reverse complement strand
ACCCGCAACCTGGCGACGGAACAGCGGTTGTCGAATTGGGGGTAAAGTGGCGGGGTCGACGGGATTTGAACCCGCGGTCTCTGCCTTGACAGGGCAGCGTGTTGGACCAGGCTACACCACGACCCCAGATACGTCCATGCGACGGCTGGAATTCTAGCAAATTGGACGGGCGGCGCGGCTGGGGGGAGAGAATCGCCCCCTGCCCGGGAACCTCGTCTTCCCGGGCAAGGGGCGCGTGCGACTCGGCGGAGCGGACCCTATTCGCGAGCGACCATCTGAGCAAGCTTGCTGAAATCCGAGTTCAGAGACCTGAAACGCTCCTGTACATCTTCCCACTCAGGATCGCCGTCTTTGATCGGGCTTTTCGCCTTCGTCGGCTTCAGACGCTTGCCGCTCGGCGCGGCTGTCCGCTTCTTGTCCATAAGCACGCTAGAAGTATACACCGTGTTCTAATTTTTCGCCAGGGGGGGACTTCTCGTCGAGGATCTGGGCGACCAACCCCAGGAGCTCCCCGGGGCCGACGGGCTTTGCCAGGAAATAGGTGCGGCCGTCGAAGTCGACGGTCTTGGCCAGGACGCTCTCCGGGACCGAGCTCAGGAAGAGCACCGGGATGGCCGCGGTCTGCGTCGATAGGCGCAGGGTCTTGTGCAGGGAGGCTCCGCCTCCCGCCGGGAGCTGGGCGTCGAGGAGGATGAGCGCGGGCCTCTTTTGCCGGACCAGGGTCTGGGCCTGGACCGCGTCGGAGGCGATGCGGGAGCCGTGGCCGGCTTGAAGGAGGAGTTGGGCCATCTCCGCGGCCAGGACCGGGTCCCTCTCCACGATGAAGACCGTCTTCATGCCTTCATGCTAACAAAACCGCGGCCTGCGCGTGAAATAGTCCCGTCATGGAGATTTTGTAAACTAGAAGCCATGGCGGAGCGCCCATGCATGTCGTGATCGTCGGCGCGGAGGCGGAGGGCAGGCGGGCGTGCGCCCAGGCCTTGGAGGCGCACGGCTTCCAGCTCTCGGAGTTCCCCGCGATGAAGGACGCCTCCGCGGGCCTCGAGGGGGGCCGCTCGGACCGGATGAAGCCGGACCTCTTCGTCCTCGTCCGCCTTCCCCCGGCGGAGGCCCTGGAGGCGGTCCGGGCCGTGAAGGGGCATCCGCTCTGGCGCGAGGCCGGCATCCTGCTTGTCGACGACAAGCTCCGCTCCGAGGACGCGGGGACGATGCTCGATGCCGGGGCGGATGACTGCTATGCGCGCGCCTTCCTGGCGCCGATCTTCTCCGCCCGCGTGCGCGGCCTCCTGCGGCGGACTCCGGCGGGGGAGGCCCAGGCCGACCCGTCGGTGGAGCTCCGTTTCGGGCCGGGCCTGCGGCTGCGCCTCCTGGAGCGGCAGGCGGCGGTGGATGGGGCCGCTCTCACGCTCTCTCGAAGGCAGTTCGACCTCCTCGTCCTGCTGGTCAAGGCCAAGAACACCGTGGTCCCGGCGGCGCCGTTGATCGCGTCCCTGTCCAAGTCCATGCTCTACGCCTCGCAGGATCATCTCAAGCGGGAGATCGACGAGCTCCGGTCCTCGCTGGGGCGCTTGGGCCCATGGCTGAGAGCCGGTCCTTCGGGGGGGTTCGGACTCAGCGAGCCCTCCCCGGACCTGGGGCTGGCGGCGCAAGAGCCCATACGCTAGAATAAGGATGCCGGGCCGTTAGCTCAGCGGTAGAGCGTCCGCCTTACACGCGGTAGGTCGGGGGTTCGAATCCCTCACGGCCCAAGTTTTCAGTCCCGGCGGACCGCCACCACTTCCATCGAATCCCGGGTGTCGAGGTAGAGGATCTTGTGCTCGAAGCCCAGGAGCGAGACCAGGGTCTCCACGGGTTTGCGCACCAGGGCCGGATAGCTCGCGAGGCGGCTGGCCCAGTAGCCGTAGGAGAAGATGCGTCCGAAGGAATGGGAGAGGGCCGGGTCGAAGCCCTTCTTCCTGAGCAGCGAGTCCAGGGTCCTCCGGCTGAAGTAGTAGAGATGGGCCGGGCGCAGTCCCCACCAGTAGCCCCGGAGCAGGCGCGCGGACAGGCTGTCGATGTCCGGGGTGACCAGGTAGAGCAGTCCGCCCGGCTTGAGCACGCGGCGGACCTCGTCGAGCATGGAGGCCGGGTCGCCTAGATGCTCTAGGACGTCGATCATCGTGACCGCGTCGAAGGAGCCGTCCGGGAAGGACTGCTCGAGCAGGGTCCCCGTCCTCACCTCGACCTTGAAGCGCGAGCGGGCCTGGTCCGCGGCCCAGACGCTCGGCTCCACGCCCGTCACCTCGAAATCCACGCGCGCGGCGTTGAGGAAGTAGCCCAGGGCGCAGCCCACGTCCAGCAGCCTGCCTCCCTTGAGGAAGCGGCGGATGGTGTTGAGGCTCAGGTAGGCGTTGATGGAGCGGTTGGCGGCCTCCTCGGCGTACTGGGTGTCCGCGCTGTCCGCGTAGCCTTGCAGGAGGAAGGAGTCCTCGGGCCGGGGATCGGTGTAGACGAGCCCGCAGGAGCGGCAGCGGACCACGCGGCCGTAGTTCTCGAAGCGGTCGGTGGTGGCCAGGAAATCGGCGGAGGGCTCCGCCTCGCCGTAGGGCCGGTGGAAGAGCGCCGCCGTGTCGTCGGCGCCGCAGAGGCAGGGGACATGGGTCAGGGCCATGGGGAATGGAGAGTCTATGTTATAATGGGTCGCATCCGATGAGCAAGCCTTCCGCCCCGCGCGGCGCCTCGCCCTGGCTCTTGGGCTTCGTGACGGCCTGCGCGCTCTGTTCCTCCTACGCGCTCTCCTGGTCCCTGCGCGGCCTCTGGCAGGCGAAGAACCCGGAGCTCGCCTCGCACTGGGATCACGACGGCCGCTTCACCCTGATCGGGCTCTATGGGTCCATGACCATGGCCGACGAGGCCGCGTACGCGGCGCGCGTGCGCGAGGCCTCCGAGCGCTGGGTGGCCTACGACCCCTGGGTCAAGGGGAATGATAGCCGGCGGCTCTGGTTGAGCGACTGCCTCCAGATCCCGCTCATGGGGCTGGTCCAGAGGATGACGGGGGACATCAACCTCACCTGGGCCCTGATCTCCTTGTTCTGCGCCTGGTTCTGGTTCGTATCCATCTATCGCTTGGCCTCCCACCTGGGGGCCGGCCACGGGCTCGCCGCGTTTTGCGGCGCCTTCATGACCTGCTTCAGTTATCTGCTCACTTTGCTCTGGGTGCACAACCTCGACTTCTCCGGGGGCCTGCTGCGTTCCGCGCCCCGCAATCTCTGGACGCTGCTTTCCTTCGGGCGCACCGAGGGAGTGATGCGCCTGCCCAGGCCCGGCCTGAGCTACGCGATGTTCTTCTTCGTCCTCGTCGTGCATGCCCGGGCCGCGGTCCGAGAAAGCCGCAAGGGGTTCCTCGCCGCCGGCGTGCTGGGGGGCCTGATGGCATTCTTCCGCGTGGACATCTGGACCACCTATCTGGCCGGGTCGTGGATCTTCGCCGCCGTGTGGGCCTTGCGCAAGGGCTTCTCGTGGAAGCCGTGGGCCGCGGCCGCGGCGGCCTCGGTGGTGGGACTGCCTTGGCTGCTCTCCAATTATCCCCCCGACCCGGACTTCGCGGAACGCATGGATCTGGTGATGGGAAGGGATTTCTCCTATCCGTCCCTGGCCTACCTCGGCCTCGCCGCCTTCGCGGCGCTGCGCCGACGTGACGGCGCCTCGCTCTTCTTCGCCTCGCTCCTGGCCGGTGCGGCGGCCATGCTCAACATGCAGTTGGTCACGGGCTGGAACATCTCGTCCTTCTATTGGCACCAGCTCGCCGGCGTCGTCCTGTTTCTTCTGGCGGCCTCCTTCCTCCCCGAGAGGCTCCGGCTCGCGCAGCGGCCCTGGCGGCTCGCGGCCGCCGCCTGCGTCCTGGTCGCCTTCCTCCAGGGGGCGGGCTACGCGGCCCTGCATTTCCCTTTCCAAGGCCTGCCCCGGGATTACGACCGGGCCTTCGCCTGGCTGGAGGAGAACGCCACGGAGGAGGATTCCGTCGCGGCCCTGAGCCCCGAGGTCAACTGGCTCATCCCGGTCTTCACGCGGTCCAAGACCGTCGCCGCGCCCGGAGCCATATTCCTCTCGGACCTTCCCACCCTCGAGATATCCCGCCGCATCCTCCATCTCCTCGACCTCTATCGCGTGGACCGGGCCAGGTTCATAGGAGACTGCTTCACGAGCAGGCCCCGCCATGACCGCAGGATGATCAAGCGCGGGGAAGGGGAGAGGCAGGACGTCTTCGGTTTCTTCTTCCATTTCGCCCCCGCCGAGAAGGTGCTCGCCGATCTGCGGCGCGCGGCCGCCCTGCCCGCGGGCTCGTATCCGGCGCGGTATCTGTGGGTCGGCCCCCTGGAGCGCCTCTACGCTTCCGCGGCATTCCTCAAGGATCCGGGCAAGGAGTGGGAACGGGTCTATGAGAGCCCCAGCGTGGCCCTCTACCGCCGGAAGATCGACTCGACCCCTTGACGAAACGCGGTTTGGCGTCTATATTCTGTCTATGATGAAACGGAAAGCGGCGGCCAAGCGTTCCGCGGCCCGCCCAGCTTCGGGAAAAAAGTCCGACAAGCCCTCCCCCAAGGCGGCGTCCGCGCCCGCCGCGGAGGAAGACGCGCCGAAGGCGTTCGACCCCGACGAGTTCCGCGTGGAGGAGTTCGCGCCGAAGTCCTCCAAGTGGGTCGAGGTGGAATGCCCCTATTGCGGGGAGTCCTTCGACGTGCGCGTCTTGGCCGACGAGGAAGGACAGTCCATGGTCCAGAACTGCCAGGTCTGCTGCAAGCCGGTCCAGCTCTCCGTGGAAGTGGACGACGGCGAGGTGGAGGTCTTCGCCTCGCGCAGCTAGCGGGCCGGGGACCGGCTCTCGAGGTCGGGACGGATCTCGGTCAGGAGCAGTTCGGTGTCTAGATCGACAAGGCTCGTGGCCGAGCGCATCGCCCGTTGAAGGCGCGAGAGCCGGAGGGAAGCCCCTTTTTCCACCGAGAAGAAAAGGCGATAGCGGTCGTTGGGAGCGAAGCGGGCTTCGACGATCCCCTCCACCTTGCGCAATTCCCTCAGGACGGCGCGCATGCACGCCTCGCAGAGCACCCCGCTCAGCGCCGCGCGGTAGCGTCCCGGCTCCAAGACCTTGGGCAAGCGCTGCGTCCCTTCCTGGGCGCGGCCCGCGGCCGTGAAGACCGCGGTGATCCCCAAGACCAGCAGGCAGGCGGCCAGCGCCGAGCTTCTCATAAGGGTACCGTATCATATGGGGGCCGATCCCGTCAAAAATCACCATTGACAGGCACTTATACTTCGGTTAAACTCATGAAGATTTGCGCGGTAATTAATGAAGAATAAAGCTTGGCTGGTGGATGCCCTGCTGGGGCTTTTTGTCGCCGCCTTCGTGGGAGGGTCCTATGTGTTCCGGGGGGCCTTCCTCGAGGGGCTCGAGCTCCAGGCTTATGACATGCGCGCCAAACTGCGCCAGGACCTCGAGCCCTCCAACGACGTCGTCATCATCGCCATAGACGACGAGTCCATCGATCGCTTGGGCCGCTGGCCCTGGCCCCGGACGAAGATCGCGGAGATGATCGATTGGCTGGCCGCGGCCAAGCCGAGGGTGATCGGCCTGGACATCGTCTACAGCGAACCCGAGCGCAACCCGGCCATCGGCGAGATCGACAACCTGAAGGCGCGCTACGAGGAACTCCTGCGCGAGAAGAAAGTGGTCCAGCGCGGCGCGGCTTTCGAGACCGAGTTCGCCTCGGTGACCATGCGCCTGGACACCGACACGCGTCTGCTCGCGTCCCTGACCACGGCGCAATCGGTGGTGCTCCCCATGTTCTTCCAGGGGGGAGGCACGCTGGGGGCCAAGCCCGAGGAGCCTCCGGCGGCGCTATCGAGCTCCACGCTCTCCGTCCGCCTGACTCGGGAGGTCGCCGAAGGCCTTTCCCCCTTGGTCGAAGGCTCCAAGCCCGTGACCCCGATCATCCCCTTCCTGGAGGCCAGCGCGGGCGTGGGCCATGTCAACATCTATCCGGAGATGGACGGGGTGGTCCGCCGCGAGGTGCCCGCGGTCAAATACGGCGAGCGGTTCTACCCCTCCTACGCCCTCCAGCTGGTCATGCGGTACCTGGGACTCAAGGGGGAGGAGGTCGTACTCACTCCGGGCAAGTCGGTGCAGGTCGGGAAGGTCACGGTCCCCCTGGACGCCGGACAATCCATGCTGGTGACTTTCAACGGGCCGGACCACACCTTCCGCTACTATTCCTTCCACGAGGTGCTGGAGGGGAAGGTCTCCCCGGACGCTTTCCGGGACAAGATCGTCATCCTCGGCCCCTCGGCGACGGGGGTGGCCACCCTCTATGTGACCCCCGTGGCCCAGGGCCTCCCCTCCGTCGAGTTCATCGCCAACGTCATCGAGAACATGCTCGGCCAACGCTTCCTCATCCGCCCCGAATGGGCGGCGCAGGCGGAGCTGGGGCTCATCGCCTTCTTCGCCCTCTTCATCATGTTCGGCCTGCCCAGGCTCAAGGCCGTGGGCGGAGCCACGGTGACGCTCCTGCTCCTGGGCTCCCTGCTGGGGGGCGGCTTCTATCTCTTCGTGGAGCGGGGCTGGTGGGTCAAGGTCGTCTATCCGTCCTTCCTGCTCCTGGCGGGCTACCTGGTGATCGTGACCAAGCGCTTCGTCTTCACCGAGAAAGGCAAGGAGCTCGTGGAGGCCTCGGCGATCGAGACGAACAAGATGCTCGGGCTCTCCTTCCAGGGCCAGGGCATGCTGGACATGGCCTTCGAGAAGTTCCGCCTCTGCCCGGTCGATGAGAACATGCTCGAGACGCTCTATAACCTGGGCCTGGACTTCGAGCGCAAGCGCCAGTACGCCAAGGCGGTCTCCGTTTACAAGCACATCGAGACCTCGGACGCGAAGTACAAGGACATCCAGGAGAAGATCAAGACGCTCTCGGCCGCGGCCGAGGGCGCGGTCTTCGGCGGCATCGGGGGCAAATCGCCCGAGGGGACCGTGCTCATCACCGGCGGAGCCTCCAAGCCCATGCTCGGGCGCTATGAGATCCTCAAGGAACTCGGCCGCGGCGCCATGGGCATCGTCTATCTGGGCAAAGACCCCAAGATCAACCGCCAAGTGGCCATCAAGACCCTCATGCTCGGGGAAGGGTCGAGCCCGGAGGAGACCAAGCAGATCAAGGACCGCTTCTTCCGGGAGGCCGAGTCGG
>CAYWAR010000122.1:4319-7242 GCA_964455765.1 uncultured Elusimicrobia bacterium | reverse complement strand
GGGCGGTGTCCTTGATGTCGAGGACCACCCCGCCCTTGACGCCCTTGCAGGGGACGGCGGCCCCGGCGAGGACGCGCATCCCCTGGCCCTCGGGGTCGGGCGCCCCGATGACGCAGGTCACCTTCCCGCTCCCGATGTCCAGGCCCGTCGTCGTTTCCAGCTTGCTCATATTTATTTCAATCGCACCAGTATCTTTCCATCCTCGAAATATCTCAGATCCACCGCGTTCACCTTCCCGAAGCGAGGCTTCGCGTCCTCGAGCACTTCCTTGAGCCTCTCGAGCTTCTGCCGCGTCCATCTCAAATCGCCCCAAAAAAGGGCCGTCCCGTCGGCGAGGGCCGCGGTCCAGCCGTCGTCCTCCGGCTCGAAGCTCAGCCGCTTAAGCGCCGCGGGAAGCGACCCCGGAACGCGGACCGTCTCCACGAACTCGGCCAAGGGGCCGAGCATCCCGCCCTGGGGCCAATGCGTCAGGTCCAGTTCGGGGAGGGACGCCCCATCATAGGTCCCCTCCGCGGCCTCGAACAACTCGCCCTTGCCGTCCAGGTAGCCCGCGCGCCGGCCGCCTTTGGCCACCGCGGCCCGGGGCTCGCGCAGTTCCACGCCGATCTCCACGCTCCGCCGCCTCCAGGACCGGCTCACGCGCACCCTGCGCAGGCAGGAGAAACGCTTCTCGAGCTCCGCCCCGATGCGATAGGGCTCGAAAGGCCCCCACGCCTCCCCTTTTCCGCCGACCGCCGAGAGGAGTTCCCTCTCCAGCGCGGCCGGAGCGCCCAGAACGGCGACCGAGTCCACCCGAGCCCAGCGCGGAAGGAGCGACTGAAGGGGGAGCCGCGGCCCCCAGGAAGACCAGGGCTTGGCGCGCAGAAGCCCCGCGCCCGCCGCGGCCAGCAGGAGGAACGCCGCGCAGGCGCCGAGTACGCTCCGGCGGCGCTCCCGCGTCTTAGGCCTGAGCCGGACGCGGTGCTTCTTCACCCACCACCTTCATCTCCAGCTCCAGCTCCACGCCCCGGCGTCCCCGGACCTCGCGGCGGGCCAGCTCCACCAGGGAGAGCACGTCCGCGGCCGAGGCGCCCTTGTCGTTCTCGATGAAATTCGCGTGCAGCGGGGAGATCCTGGCCCCGCCGGCCGTTTTTCCCTTCAATCCCGCTTCTTCGATGAGCTTCGCCGCGAAGTTTCCCGGAGGGTTTTTGAAAATGGATCCCACGTTGTAGGCGTGTATGGGCTGGGTCTTCTTCCGTCTCGACTGAAAATCCCTTACTCGCGCCATTATATCACCTTTGTTCCCCGCTTTCAATTCGAGCAGGGCGCCCAGGACCAGGCGGTCCTGGAGGCTGCTCCAACGATAGCGGAATTCGACCTCCGAGCGGGAAAGGATCGCGGTTTCAAGCCGTTGGGGATCGAACACCGAAACCTCCCGGACCAGGTCTCCGATCTCCCCGTCGCGGGTGCCCGCGTTCATCGCCAGGGCCCCCCCCACCGTCCCGGGCACGCCGATGAGCGATTCGGACCCGGAGAGGGAGCGGGAGGCGCAGCGCGTCACCAGCGCGGGCAGGCGCACTCCGGCGCCGGCCCGGACCATGAGCCCGCCCGGGAAGCGGATCTTCTCGAACTCCCCGCGCAGGCGGAGCACGATGCCCCGCATCCCTCCGTCGCGGATGAGGAGGTTCGAGCCCCAGCCGATGACGAACACCGCCTTTCCCATGCGCCGCGCGAGCCGGTAGAGGCGCGAGACCTCTCCCGCGTCCCGCGCCGCCACGAAGGCGTCGGCCGGCCCCCCGATGCGGAAAGTCGTGTGCCGCGACAACGGCTCATCGAAGCGCGCGTCCGGGAAGGCGCGCGCTAGGGACGCTTTCCAATCCTTCTTCATCCTTTCCCGATTATAGTAACTTGAGGGCGTCCAGGGCGGCGGAGAGCTCCGACGGGGAGCGGGTGCGCCGATCCGGGTCGGGAGAGAACGCCCGGGCCAGCGCCTCTTCCAGCCCCGGGGGGAACCCGCCAAGCCGGCCGGAAAGGGGGACGGCTCTCCCTTCCATCTTGTTGAGCAGCATCCCCGCCCCCGAACCCTCGAAGGGGAGCATCCCCGTCAGGAGCTCGTAGAAGCAGACGCCCAGAGCGAACACATCCGATTCCTTGCGCACCTCCCCCCGTTCCTGTTCAGGAGCCATGTAGGGAGGGGTCCCGGCCGCGGTCCCGGTCCCCAGACGGGTCGCCGCGTCCTTCGCCTGCCGCGCCACGCCGAAGTCCATGACTTTGACCCGGCCGCCGGAGAGCATGATGTTGGAGGGCTTGATGTCCCTATGCACGACGCCCTGGCCGTGCGCGTACTCCACGGCCTCGCAGGCGGAGCGAAGCCAGGCGCGGGCCTCCTCGAAGGGGATGCGCCCCCGCTCCAGGAGGATCTCGGAGAGCGTCCTGCCCTCCACTCGCTCGAAGACGAGATAAGCGTCTCCCTCCTCCTCGAGCACCGCGTAGATCTCGACGATGCCCGGATGCCTGAGCTTGGCCACCGTACGCGCCTCGGAGAGGAACCTCGCCCTTTCGGCGGGATCCCGCGAGAATTCCTCGCGCATCTTCTTGATGGCCACGCGGCGGTCCAAGGCCAGGTCCCGGCCCTCGAACACCTCCCCCATGCCTCCGGAGCCGATCCTGCCCAGGACCTCGAAGCGGGAGCCGATGCCGGCGGAGTTCCCTGCGCTTGGGGGGGCCTCCGCTAAGGGAACCCGCCCCTTGAGCGCCGACGACGCCCCGGCCACATAGGCGAGGCCGGCCAGGGCCGCCGCGGCGGCCCCGGCGAGGAGGAAGAGCGGCCAACGGCCGCGCCCGGGCGCGGCAGGGGCCGGGGCGGGCATAAGGTCCTTCTCGAAGAGGAAGAGCGCATCCTGAGACCCCGAACCGAGGCGACCCCCTGGAAACCCGCGCCCAC
>CAYWAR010000122.1:0-4309 GCA_964455765.1 uncultured Elusimicrobia bacterium | reverse complement strand
CCCGGCCCGGCGCGGCAGGCGCCGGGCCGGGCAGCAGGTCCCTCTCGAATAGGAACAGCGCGTCCTGGGAGGCCGGGACCTGGAGGGCCTTCTGGTAGAGAGGCTCGTAGGCCGCGCTCAAGGAGGCGGCCGTGCGCAAGGAGGAGACCATCTGCGCGCGCGCATGCAGGCCCTCGTGGGCATAGGCTTTCATCAAGTGGGCGAAGACGTTGCGCCGCTCGCGCTCGAGCACGCTCTCGGAATCTTCCAAGGCCGGGGAATGCTTGCGCAGGCGGTTGAAGGCGAGGGACCGGCTGAGCAGGGAGGGCGTATCTTGGGGGGAGAGACGCAAGGCCTCATCGGCATCCTTGCGCGCCTCCTCATAGAGGCCGAGCCTGTTGTTGGCCATGGCCCGCAAAGCGTAGGCCTGCGTGTTGCGCGGGTCCTCCTCCAACGCGCGGGAAGCGGCCTCCTTGCTCCCGGCGAAATCCCGCACCGACAGCTTGGACCCCGCCACCTTGGCGAGCTCCGACGACCGCTCTTGGGCGCCGGGAAGGCCCCGGCCCGATTCCCTCCGGGCGATCTCCGCAGCGGAGATGCCGTCCGGGACCGCGCGTCCTCCGCCGGCCCCATCCGGCCCTCCGGCGGGCGGAGCCCCGGAGCCCGGCGCTCCGCCCTCTGAGTCCCGGAACGCGTCGCCGATGGGAGGGAGCTTGACCAGCGGAACCTTCCCTTCCGAGAGCTTGAGCAGGGCGTTGGCCCGGGCGCTCGCGGGGTCGAGCTTGAGCGCCAGCCGGGCGGAAAGCGCCGCGGTCTCGAAGTCCCTCATCCCGTAGGCCGCTCCTCCGTAGGAAGTGAGGGTGCGCGCGTCGGCCTTCCCGTTCTCGATAGCGAAACGGAGATGACTCTCCGCCTCCGGATACCTCTCCTGCTGGAGCAGGGCGACGCCGCGAGCCCGGTTCGCATCCGGATCCTGGGGCGCCTGCATGTAATACGCGTCGCTATACGCGTCGTATACCTCCAAGTGGGTCCTCTTTAGCTCAGCGGGAGTGGCCAAGGCCTCCTTGACGGTCACCGGGAGGAGCGGGGCGAACCCGAGGCCCGGAGAACCGGCGGTCGCGGGGGGAAGCCCGGCCTGCAGCCGCTCGAAGGTGCTCTCCAATTGCAGGGTCTTCTCCGGGACCAGGGCCGGCTGGGCCGAGATCAGGTCCTTCTCGATGCGCGCGTTCTCCGCCAAGTCCGAGGATTTGATCCGGACCTCTTTGCCGGTCAGGGGCAGTTGGATCCAGAATGGAACCCCGGAGAGAGGCCCGGAGAAATCCTTCTTATGAGGTTTATTCTCGACCGGTCCGACCTGGATGAACGAGGGGTAGCGCTCCTCCTCCCCTTTGCCCCCTGACCCTCGGTTCGGGTTCCCGCTGTTGTCCTTCGGTTCCCCCCGGATGAATTTCCCGACGCTCTTGCACGCCTCGGCGGTCGCGCAGATCACGTCATCGACGACCTTCTTCACATTCTCCACCACTCCGGAGCCGTCGGTCCCGGTCTGGGTGTCCTCGATCGGGTCCTCCTGCCCCGCCCGGAGCGGAGACCCCAGAAGGAGCAACGCGGCAAAAGCGGACCCGAGGAAGGACATACCCTAGGAGTTTATAGGCCCGATGATCGGTTGTCAATGGTCCTTGCGCTCCGGCCCGGGCAGGGCTATGCTATCGCGCAGATGGAGAACTTCCGACTCATCCGCCGCTCGATGCTCATCGCCTCCGGCCTCTGCCTGCTCAAGGCCCTGACCGGCTTGGCCACGGGCTCCCTGGGGGTGCTCGCCAGCGCGCTCGACTCCTGCATGGACCTATGCTCCTCGGCGGTCAACTTCGTGTCCCTCCGGGTCGCCCAGACCCCGGCCGACGCCGAGCATCCCTATGGGCACGGCAAGGCGGAGCCCCTGGCGGGGCTTTTCCAAGGGGCTTTCATCGCGGTCGGAGGCATGGGACTGCTCGCCGAGGCCTTGCGCAGGCTCTTCTCAGGGGCTTCTTTGGAGCACGGCGCCTGGGGCGTCGCTGTGATGCTCGTCTCGACCCTGATCAGCGCCCTCCACGGAACGCGCCTGCGCCGCGCGGCCCGCGAGAGCGAGTCGACGGTCATGGCCGCCGAGGGCGCACACTACGCGGTGGATGTGGCCTCCAATCTCGGCGTAGCCGCGGCCCTGGTCCTGTCCCAATACGGCGGAGGCCCTCTTTGGGACCTCGTGATCACGGTGCTCGTCGCCGGCTATGTCCTGAAAGCCTCCATCCCCATCCTGCTCTCCTCGGTGGCCGAGCTCATGGACGAGGGCCTCGCCCAGCCCGTGCGCCGGGAGATCGAGCGGCTCATCAAGAGCCACCATCCCTCCATCGTGGGATTCCACCAGTTCCGCGCCCGCCGCGCGGGCAGCCGCCGCTACATCGAGTTCCATGTCGAGATCGCCGGCGTCACGGATTTCCGCCAGGCGCACGACATCGCCGAGTCGCTCACGCTCCGCATCCAAGAAAGCGTCCCTGATTCGGAGGTCCTGATACACTACGATCCGGAAGGGGCCGACTAGAGCCGGCCGGCGTCGACGAGCCCGTTCCCTTCCTCTTCCTTGGCGAGGCCGACGGGCGCGGCGGCCTTCTTGAGGGCCGCGCGCACGCCCTCGGGTCCGGAAGCCCCCAGGCTCACGGCCAGGGCCGCCAGGCCCGCGAGGTGCGGGGCGGCCATGGAGGTCCCGGAGTAGCTGTCGTATTTCCCGCCGGGGACGCTGGAGAGCACGTCCACACCGGGGGCGATGAAGTCCACCTGCGGGCCGCGGCTGGAGAACTCCGCGATCCGGTCCTTGGAGTCGCTGGCCGCCACCGCGATGGCGTCCTCGTAGGCGGCGGGGTAGCTCACCGAGCCGCCCGAGTTGCCGGCGGCCGCGATCACGGCCACGCCCTTCATCTTCGCGTAGGAGACGGCCAGGCGCATGAAGACGCTGTTGACCGGGGCGCCGAGCGAGAAGTTGGCCACGTGCATCCCATTGCGTCCGCACCAGAGGAGCCCCTTGATGATGTCGGTGAGATTGCCGCCCCCCTCCGCATCGAGGACCTTGACGGCGTAGAGCCGGGCCTTGGGCGCCACGCCGACCACGCCCCTGCCGTCCTTTGCCCCGGCGATGGTCCCGGCCACGTGGGAGCCGTGGCTGTTGTCGTCCATGGGCGGCTTCTTGCCGTCGACGAAATTCACCCCGCCCGCGTAATTGGCGGCCAGGTCCGGGTGCGTGAAGTCGATGCCGGTGTCCACCACCGCCACCTTGGCGCGCTCGCCCTGGGTGAGGGGCCAGGCCTTCTCGGCGTTGACCCGCGCGATGCCCCAGGGGATCTCTCCCTCGGTCTTCCCCTTGACCTCGAACTTGGGAAGCGCGGACATGACCTGGGAGAATTCCGGCATAGGCGCCTGGTGGAAGCCCGCGGCGGAGTTCTGGAGCCAGTTGACGCGGACGTCCTCCTCGGCGTAGAGCACGCTCGGGTCGGACATGATCCTCATGGCCGAGAGCCGGAACTTCCCCTCGGAAGCCTCGGCCACGACCGCGTTGAACGCGCCCAGCTCCTCGACTTCCTTGAGGCCGAGCCCCTCGAGCGCGCCCTCGCGCGCGGCCTCGCCGACGCCGGGCCGGAAGGCGACGATGAGCCGCTTGGGCTCCGCCGCCGTGGTCTCGGCCGCCCCCAAGGCCCCGGAAGCGGCACTTCCTCGGGTTAGCCCTCGGTCGGCCGCCAGGACGGCCGTCGTTCCCCAGAGGCCCATCGAGGCCAGCAGGATCGTCAGTAGATGTCTCATCATCGTTCTCCTCGAATCGCGTCTATCGGTCCTTCGTCGCGATAGTCTACCCAAAGGACCTATGCCGCGCCTGGGTCGAAAGGGCCCAGGTGGATTTGGGGCCGCAGTCCCAGGTTGTTGTGGGGGGCGGGGGGTTATCGTCCGAGAGCGGCCCGCGCGAGAGGGGCGGCCGGGTCCTTGGGCCAGAGTCTTAGGAATTCCGCCAGAAGGAGCTCGGCGCCCCGGGTCCGCTCCAGCTTTATCAGAAGACGGGCGTAGGCGTATTTCGCCGCGGCATCGCCCGGCCGGAGCGCCAAGGCCTTCTCGTAATGCGGGACCGCATCCCTCGGCCGGCCGGCTCTCTCCTCGATAAGTCCCAGGAAGACCTGGATGTCCGGGTCCGAGGGGGAAAGCTCGGCGGCTTTGGAGAAACGGACGCGCGCGCGCGCCAGATCCCCCCGCTCCCAATAGCCCTTCCCCAGGTGGAAAAGCGGCTCGGGCAGTCCCGGCCCGAGCCGGGCCGCCT
>CAYWAR010000121.1:5803-7281 GCA_964455765.1 uncultured Elusimicrobia bacterium | reverse complement strand
GGGGTCGAAGCCCCGGCCATCCGACCCGCGGCGGCGCAGGCTCCGGAGGCCGCGTCCGCGTGCGCGGCCATGCCGTTGTCCGGACCCATCCGCCTGGAAGGGCGGGCGTTCACCTGGGCCGTGACCTACGACATAAAAGCCGGAGATGAGGCTCAGGGCGTGATCAAAGGGGAGTCCGACGGCTACTCCTACACGGACGCCCGCGGGACCGTGGTCGGGAAATCCCAGGAGAAGGACATGGCCGAGGGCGCGGCCGCCGTCGTGACGGGCTGTTCCGGCGAGCGCATCGGCGAAATCGTCCGGACCGACGCGGGCTGGGATGGCGAGCGTTCCTTCGAGGTCAAGGACGCCTCAGGGAAGACCGTGGCCAAGACCGGGGAGATCGGCTATCTCCAGGGAGGCTTCACGCTCGACTCCGTATCCGGGACGCCCGCGGCCGCTTACAAGAGCGAGCACTGGCTCCTGGATCGCTGGAGCATCACTCCGGCCCCGGGCTCCTCCGTGGACGCGCGTCTGGCGGCCATGGTGCTCGTGTACAACCACTCGGCCGACCGCCGGGAATCCGCGCGGCGGCGCCATGACCGCATCGGGGAC
Source organism: uncultured Elusimicrobia bacterium (assembly GCA_964455765.1). Lineage (GTDB taxonomy): Bacteria > Elusimicrobiota > Elusimicrobia > UBA1565 > UBA1565 > CAYHRV01. The sequence goes on along the minus strand of CAYWAR010000121.1, from coordinate 6,687 downwards.
CGCCCGGACAGGCCCGACCGGGACTAAGATCCGAACCAGAGGTCCGCGTAGGTGCCGGGGGTGCCGTCGGAGCGCAGGAACACGGCTCCGGTGCGGCGCATGAGGGAATTCCCCCTCCCGTCGAAATCCTTGCGCCGGGTGGAGCGGTGGGCGCTGAGCGCGATCTCGACGACCCCGGCCTCCGTCAAGCTCACGGCCTGCCCAAGGAGGCTGTCGGGCCTCAGCCCCAGCCCGTAGGACCGTCCCAGGGCGTCGAGCTCGGAGGAATCCAGGCGCAGATCATCGAGCGCCCCTTCCTCCAGGACGCCGTCCCGGACCGCCTTCTTACCCAGGGCGCGCAGGGCCTCGAAGCCGTCCTTGTAGCCGTCGCGCCTGCCGTCGCCGTCCAGATCCGTGTTGTCCCCGAAGAGCTCCCGGCCCGTCTCCCCGGCCGAGCCGTCCTTGTCCGCGTCGAAGACCAGCAGGGCGTCCCCGGAGAGCATGTCGTGGACTTTCTCGGGGATCCCGCCGCCGTCGAGGTCGAATGCGATGCGCCGATGCGAGGTGCCGATGCCGTTGCCGTCGAGATCGAAGACCAGCGGCGAGGACTCCTGCACGGTCTTCACCCCGTCCGTCTCGGTGATCCACTGGTTGCGGTGCCCGTAGGGGCGCGTCTTGTCGTAGCGGTGGACCAGCTTCACCAGATGCTCCGTGCCCTGCTTGTCCCTGCGCCGGAGCGTCTGGGCCGTGACGATCCCGTTCTCATCATAGGTATAGGTCCCGCCGCGCTCGTCACGGTAAGTCGTCGTGTGGGAGGCGTCGCGCTGGGCGACATAGTCATACGCCTCATCCCCCTTCGGGATGGACCCGGCGCTTTTTCCCCGCATCATCGCCCCATACAGCCC
>CAYWAR010000121.1:0-5793 GCA_964455765.1 uncultured Elusimicrobia bacterium | reverse complement strand
CAGGTTCGGATCCTCCTTTTCGAGGAAGCCGTACTCCGTCCCGGCCCGCAGGCGCCCGCGCCGCTCCTTGGGCACATCGGCGGAGGGCCTATAAAACCCTCCGCCCTGCTCGAAATAAGTGAACCGGACGGCAGGAGCAAGGCGCGGCGAAGCCTTCACCGTCAACGGCAGAGGGCGTCTGGGCTCAGCCGCCCTCGTCTCGTCCGCGGGCGGCCGCGTTTCGTTGCCGTTCCTGGGTCGCGCGTCAGGACGGGAGCCGGTGACGACTCCTTCATCGGCTCCGGGTCCCGGCGACACGAGCATGCGGTCCTGCGGGACCGACGCCGCGGCGGGAATCGACGGCGCGGCGGCGGGCCTTGACGCGGGCGCCTGCTCCGGGGCGGCCTGCTCCCGCAGGGGCGGCGCATCGGGAACGCCGAGCGGGGCGGCGAGAGGCATGCGCGCCCCGGTCGGCATGGGCGCGATGAAGCGGGCGGCGCTCAGGGACGGGGCTCCGGTGCTCTCTCCGGCGAAGGAGAGCAGCGTGATCCAGACGGCGGCTATTCGGAAGCGTTTAGGCATGCTCGGCGTTCCTCCTTCCTGAGCATGCCTCCCGGGTGTTGCCTCGGCGTTAAGAGCGGGTAAATTCTCTGTAAAAAATAGCTACCGCTCCGCGATGAAGATGTTCTTGGTCTCGGTGTAATACTCGAGCGACTTCATCCCCAGCTCTCGCCCCAGGCCCGAGGTCTTGTAGCCTCCGAAGGGAGCCTCCAGGTGCACGCTGTGGCTGGTATTGACCGAGATGACCCCGCTCTTGATCGCCCGCGCGACGCGGATGGCGCGGCCGATGTCCCGGGTCCAGACCGAGCCCGAGAGGCCGTATTCCGAGTCGTTGGCCAGGCGGATGGCCTCGGCCTCGTCCTTGAAAGGGACGGCGCAGAGCACCGGGCCGAATATCTCCTCGCGGACCACGCGCATGGACGGTTTGGCCTTGTCGAAGACGGCCGGGAGCAGATACGCCCCCGCCGAGAGCCCGGCTTCCTTGGGCGGGTGTCCCCCGCAGAGAAGCTTGGCCCCCTCCTCCTCTCCCAGGCGGACGTAGCCCAGGACGCTCTCCCTCTGCTTGAGGGAGATCATGGGACCCACCTCGGTCTCCTCGAGCCTGGGGTCTCCCACGCGGATGCGCCGGGTCCGGGACACGAGGGCGTCCATGAACTTCTCATAGATGCCGCGCTGGATGAAGACGCGGCTGCGCGCGCAGCAGTCCTGCCCCGCGTTGGAGAACACGGAGAAGGCCGAGCGCTCGGCGCAGAGCTCGAGCTCCGCGTCGTCGAAGACCACGTTGGGCGACTTGCCCCCGAGCTCCAGGGAGACGCGCTTGACGAGGTCGGCGCCGAGCTTCTGGATGCGGGCGCCGGTCTTGGTCTCGCCGGTGATGGATATCCTGGGGATGCCGGGATGCGAGGCGATGGCCTCGCCCACGACGGCTCCGGGGCCGGTGACCACGTTGAAGACTCCCGCGGGAAGCCCCGCCTCCAGGGCCCAGGCGGCGAGCTTGAGCGCGGAGAGAGGGGTCCAACTCGCGGGCTTGAGGATCACCGCGTTTCCCGCGGCCAGCGCCGGGGCGAACTTCCAGGAGGCGATCATCATGGGGTAGTTCCAAGGGACGATGAGGCCGCAGACCCCGATGGGCTCGCGCAGGGTGAGGTCCAGTCCGCGGTCGCTGACCGGGATGGTCTCGCCGAAATGCTTCTGCACCGCACCCGCGTAATATTCGAGGCAGTCGGCCACGACATCGGCCTCTTCCCGGGAGTCCCGCACCGGCTTGCCCGTGTTCGCGGTCTCGACGTCCGAGAGCTCCTTGCGGCGCTCGCGCACCAGGGCGGAGAACTTGAAAAGGAGGCGGGCCCTTTCGCGCGGGCCGATATTCGACCAGACATCGAAAGCCTTGGACGCGGCCTTGACCGCGGCCCCGACCTCCCGGGCGCCGCCTTCCGCCACCCGGGCGATCGCCTGGCCGGTGGCAGGGTTGAGCGTCTCGAAGGTCTTGCCCGACTCCGCGGGGACTTCCTTGCCTCCGATCCACATGCCGTGGACCGGCGCCTTGGTCGCTTGGGATTTCACGGGTCTTGTCGCGGTATCTGCCATAGAGCCTCCGGGCGCGCCTGCCCGCATTCTATCATTCCGGGATAGGGAACTTTTTCAAGCCTCATCCGTACTAGCCGATATGAAAGTCCGGGGGACCTCTGATAATTATGATGTAATGATGTATACTATTAGCATGCATCGGACTCAGGTGCTCCTGGAGGAGCGGCAGTACGCGGCTCTGAAGGCCTGGGCTCGTCGCGGGGACATAAGCCTTTCGGAGCTCATTCGATCGGCGGTAGACCGGCTGTTAGGAAGCGGCCGGAAGAAGAAAACTGGATCGAAGCTGAGGGATATCCGGGCGATAGCCTCGGACCCCGGAGGGCCAGCCGGCAGGGACCATGACCGGCTTCTTTATGGAGAGCGCCCATGAAACGGGTCTTCGTGGACACCTCGGCCTGGTTCGCTTACGCTCGCAAGGACGACCCCGATCATGAGGCCGTCAGCCGGGCTTTAGAGGAGTGGGAAGGCCGCTTGGTGACCAGCGATTTCATCTTCGATGAGACCGTGACCCTGGTCCGCGTGAGACTGGGGCACGGCGCCGCGCTGCGGGTCGGCACGGCGCTAAGAGACCCCGAGGTCGTTGAGCTGGCGCGCTTGCTTCCCGAAGACCAGGAGGACGCTTGGGCGCAGTTCAGCCGGAGCCGGGACAAGGATTATTCCTTCACGGACTGCACTTCTTTCGCCCTGATGCGCAGGCTGCGTCTCCACGCGGCCGTGGCCACGAATAGACATTTCCAGCAGACAGGCTTCTTGGTGGTTTAAGTCTCTACCTCGGCCCCACAACGTCGTCCCTCACGGGGGAATGATCCCGGGTCGAGATCCTGACCCCGTCCCGTTCCACCTCCAGCCCGTCGAAGAACACGCGGATCCCGGTGGCGTCCTGCGGAATATGGGTATTCTGGAGGTGATAGTGGATATGGGGCTCGGAGGAATTTCCAGAATTCCCGCATAGGCCGAGCGTTTCGCCCCGCGCCACCCTCTGTCCCGGCTTCACCCGGATGCTCCCCAACTTGAAATGCGCCAGCACCGATATCTCATCGGGACGGTGTTCGATGAACACCGCATTTCCGACGGCGGAACCGGGATTCATGGAGCCGGGACGATTGTCGCGCACTCCCTCGATGACGTCGGTGACGATGCCCTCGGCGGGCGCCGATATCTCCCTGCCGAAAGCGTAGAAGTCCTCGTTATCCGCCCCTTTTTCCTTTCGAGTCTTGCCATCTTCGCCGATGCCCACCAAGTCAAAAGCAAAGCGCTGATCCCGGACTTCGTGATGCTGGTTCTGTTCACGAGTGTCGCCTCCCCAGATAACTTTCCAGCGGCCCTTGAAAGGGAGGGTCAGGCGGGTCCGATTCCTCTCCGGGACAGGGATGTCGGGAGCGGGAGGGATGAACCAGATCCCGTCGATCTTCCCGCGTTCGTCGAGATGAAGCTTGAGGTCCAAGGAGCCTTTCTCGAACCTGAGAAGGAAGACGGCTCCCCGGGGCGGCTGGGGACGCGGAGGCTCCACCGTCAGGATGCGCCCATGGTCCGCCATCATGGACCGAAAAAAAGCGTCGGATTGCTCACGGGGAAGCGCTTGGGCGATCTCCGGGCCGAATTCGGAATGGATCGCCGCGTAGTCCCCCGCGTTGAAGGAAGCGGTGAAACGCTCGGCGACCTCCCGCAATCGCGGCAAGTGGATCTCCTGGGCCGCCGCCGTGCTCGCCGCCAAGAGCGCCGCCGCAACCGCGCGCATGGGCCTCATCAGAAGTAGTTGGAGGTGATGCCGCCGTCGACGACCAGCACGGCCCCGTTGGTCCAGGAGGATTCGTCCGAGGCGAGATAGAGCGCGAGATACGCCACGTCCTCCGGCTTGCCGAAGCGGCCCATGGGGATGCGGTTGATCCGCTTGGCCTTCTCCGCGGGCTCCTTGAGCAGCCAATCCATGAGCAGGGGCGTCTCGATGGGGCCGGGACAGATGGCGTTGGCGCGCACGCCCTTAGGGCCGAACTGCACGGCCAGGGATTTCGTCAGGGCGATGACTCCGCCCTTGCTCGCGGTGTAGGCGTCTTGGGGGACCGAACAGCCCAGCAGGGCCACGAAGGAGGCGATGTTGACGACGGAGCCGCCCCCGGCTTTCACGAGCTCGGGGATGCCGTATTTACAGCCGAGATAGACCCCTTTGAGGTTGACCCGGTAGACCAGGTCCCACACATCGGAGTCGGTGTCCACCACGGAATGGTCCTTCTCCGGGAAGATGCCCGCGTTGTTGTAGAGGGCGTCGAGCCGGCCGAAGGCCTTGACCGCGGACCCCACCATGGCCTTCGCGTCCTCTTCCTTAGATACGTCGGCTCCGACCGCCGCGGCCTTCCCGCCGGCTTTGGCGATGAGCCGGGCGGTCTCCTCGGCGCAGTCCTTGCGCACGTCCGCGGCCACGACCCGGGCCCCTTCCTTGGCGAACAGCAGAGAGGCGACGCGGCCCATGCCGCTCCCCGCCCCGGTGATAAGGCATACCTTGTCTTTGAGTCTCATGCCCCCCCCAACGCCCGCCTATTATTATGCTCCCTCGGTTTTAAAATCCAGACATTCGGCGTCCTTGAGTTGAAAGCGCTGCGGCTTGCGGACCACTATCTCTGGCCGCCAGTCTTCTGAGGAATAAATATTTTCCAGCGGCTGTTTCTTTGCCCCCTCACGGTATCCCCAAATATGGATGGTGCCCATGTCGGCATCGGGGTCATCCACCTTCCAGTTCCAGCGCGTATCCTCCGCCGGCCTTTCCTCAAACGACGCTTTCCAGGTCTTGGGATACTCGAAGCGCAATCGGGAGTCTTCATAGACCGACCATTCTTCCCGCGACTCTTCAGCCGGCTTCGAACCGGAACAAAATCCATTAACAAGGCAGAAGAGCATGATCACGGCGGCATGGCTTATACGTCTCATTTCTTCTGCCCCCCTCCCTTGCCCGGCGTCTGGCCCTTCTTGAGGTTGTCAGGGTAGGTTTTATCCTCTTCCTTCAATCAAGGGCCACAACGCCGCGGGGGGGAGGGGTCGGCGCATCTGGGGGAGCATCAACTATGTGTTTAACACGGCTTCCGGCCGGTGTCAAGGCCTGGGCGAGCGCTACTTTTTCTCCGCCTTTCCCTTGAATTCAAGGCTCCCGATGACGCGATCGAATATCTTCCGGTTCTCATAGTATAGTTCGTCCGGCTTGCCGATCTCATTATAGAGAGAATGGGCGGACATAATCTCAAAGAATTTATTTTCGCGGTCGTAACAATCGACAACCGTTGTGGTCTCGATGCGGGGATTGACGAAGGTGAGCCCCCCTCGTCCTTCCATCCTGTACCTGATGCACTTTGCTCCATTGAGCTTCAAATGCCTCGGTTTCTCCACGGCTTTCCAGTTGGTCCAATCATCTTGCCGAAACATTTTCTCCAGCGGTCGCTTCTCCTTGCCAGATTTGCCTTCAGGGTATCCAAAAATACGAATGGTTCCCAATCCCCGCACATCCCTATCTGGAGGCTGCAACCGCCATATTTTATTATGGGTTTGCGGCGGAGGCACTTCCTCGAATGATGCCTTCCAGCTCTTCGGATGCTCAAAGCGCGCTGAATCGTCCTCGTACACAACCCATTCCCCAGCCCCATCTTCGGCGTCCTGCCCCGCACCCGCCCAGAGTACGCC
>CAYWAR010000120.1:4666-7306 GCA_964455765.1 uncultured Elusimicrobia bacterium | reverse complement strand
CGCTCGAGGTAGGTATAGACGCCCAGAGCCCCGGGCGGCACCTTCTCGAAGTCCTTGCCCAGCTTCTCCTTGAGCTCCGAGGCGCAAACGAAGACCTCCTCGACCGAGTTGCCGAAGCGCCCGACGAACACCGGCATGTCGCCGGAGGCGATGCGCTTGCCGATGGTCTTGGCGACCATCGCCGCGGTCAGCGGCGCGCGCGCCATCTCGATGGCCTTGAAGTACGGGGCTCCCATGGCGAGCCCCTTGAACATCTGGTCCTCGAAGGCGAAGCCGCCCGCGATGGCGATGTGCGGGACGAACTCGCCGCGCTTGGCGAGCTTGTCGGCGTACTGATAGAGCAGGGAGAAGAGCTCCACCGGCGGCACGCCCCATTCGTTCATCATGCGCCAGGGGCTCATGCCCGTGCCGCCGCCCGCGGCGTCGACGGTGAGCAGGTCGATCTTCCCCTTCGAGGAGAACTTGATGGCGCGCGCCAGGTCCGCCGGGCGATAGGCGCCGGTCTTGAGGAAGACGTGCTTGGCCCCGCAGTCGCGCAGCTCCTTGACGCGCTTGAGGAAGCCTTCCTCGCTGACCATCCCGACCCGGGAGTGTCTCTCGAACTCCTTGAAGGAGCCGCGATCGAAGGCTTTGATGGTGCTCGGAGAGGCCGGGTCGGGGAGCACGATATAGCCGCGGTCCTTGAGGATCTGGGCCTTCTTGAGGCTCCCGATCTTCACCTCGCCGCCGATGTTCTTGGCGCCCTGGCCCCACTTGAGTTCCACGGTGTCTACGCCCAGCTTGCTCACGGCGTATTCCTGCACGCCCAGGCGGGTGTCCTCCACATTGGCCTGCACGACCACGGTCCCGTAGCCGTCCTGCCAGTCCTTGAAGAGCTTGACCCGGCGCGCGAGCTCGGGGGAGGAGACGACGCGGCCCTTGACGATCTCCGAGTCCATGTCCATGCCGCAGACGTTCTCGCCGATGGTGAGGATGACGCCCGAAAGCGCCGCGCCCACCGCCAGGCCCTCCCAGTTCTTGGCCGCGATGTCGGTCGATCCCAGGCCGCCGAAGACCACGGGCAGGCGCACCTTCACCCCGGGGTTGTGCCCCAGGCGGGTCTCCAGCCGGACGTTGGGGAAGAGGGCCTTGTCGCTGTCCGCCTCGATGCCGTGCGCGCCCACGGCCCCGCCCATGATCTGGAAGTGGGAGAGGTCCACGGGGTAGGATTTCTCGGAGGCCGTGGTGATGATGCCGAAGGGCTGGGGGTAGATGACCTCGCTGCCGCGCAGGGCGGATTTCCCCACCTCGCACATGCCCACGCACCCGTCCACGCAGGTGACGCAGAGCCCGCTGTTGGGGGTGACGGACCCCACGGTCCGGTTCTTGGTCAAAGTCGCCGCCGTCGCGTTGTATTTGCTGTAGCTCATTAGCGTTCCCCCCGCGGGGGAATGCTCGTCCGGGGGCTTTGCGCCTTCCCTATCAGCCCCTTCCTTGCCGTTCCCTTTCCGCGATGTATTTTCTTCATTTTCGTATGCAGGTCCCGCAGCTTCCGGTGGTCCCCATGTAGCACATCAAATCGTCATGCGGCTCGACGCAGGTCGGCTGGACGCTCATGCAGGAGCCGCAGATGTCCGTCGGCGGCTTGGGGCCGTGGCAGCGCAGGGTGCAGGCCGGGCAGACGTACATGCAGCCTCCGCAGCGCCGGCAGCTCTGCGAGGGCTTGTCGAAAGGGGTAGTGATGCGCCGCTTGGCGCCGCGGCCGACGAAATCGATGGCCCCGGCCATCATCTGCTCCTTGCACATGCGCACGCAGAGCCCGCAGAGCACGCATTCCTCATCGCGCGGGGGGAAGCGCTGGCGGCCGACGCCCATGAGCGCGGCCATGTCCTGCAGGACCTTGGAATTGGGGGCCGTGGAAAGCATGAGCTCCACGAGCATGCGCCGCGTCTTGAGCACCCGGCGCGAGCCCGTGCGCACGAAGAGCCCTTCCTCCGCCGGATAGGTGCAGGAGCTCACCAGGCGGCCCCGCTCCCCCTTTCCGATCTCGACTACGCAGAGGCGGCAGCCTCCGTAGGGGGTGAGGCCGTCCATGTGGCAGAGCGTCGGGATCTCCAGCCCCAGAAAACGCGCGGCCTCCAGGACCGTGGTCCCGGGCTCCACCGACACATCCAACCCGTCTATTCTTAAATTCATATCACGAACACCGCCTTGCTCTTGCACACCTCCGCGCAGATCCCGCAGCGGATGCACAGGGAGTCGTCGATGCGGTGCGGCTTCTTGAGCTCGCCGGAAACGGCCTTCTGGGGGCACTCCTTTTTGCAGAGCAGGCAGCCGACGCAGCGCTCCTCGTCGACGACGTAGCGGATGAGCGCCTTGCAGACCCCGGCGGTGCAGCGCTTGTCGCGGATATGCGTCTCGTATTCCTTGCGGAAGTAGCGCAGGGTGCTCAGCACCGGGTTGGCCGCGGTCTGCCCCAAGCCGCAGAGCGAGCTGTCCTTGACCACGGCCCCCAACTCTTCCAGGAGGGCGAGGTCCCCTTCCTTGCCCTTGCCCTCGCAGATGCGGTCGACGATCTCCCACATGCGCTGGGTCCCCTCGCGGCAGGGAAGGCATTTCCCGCAGGACTCCTCGCGCAGGAAGTTGAGGAAATAGCGGGAG
>CAYWAR010000120.1:0-4656 GCA_964455765.1 uncultured Elusimicrobia bacterium | reverse complement strand
CCGGCCTTGGTCAGGCTCTCGTAGTCCACCGGCAGGTCCAGAAGCTGGCGGGGCAGACAGCCTCCGCTGGGGCCGCCGGTCTGCACGGCCTTGAATTCCCCCTCGCCCCGGATGCCGCCGCCCACGCCGAAGATGATCTCCCGCAGGCTGGTCCCCACCGGGACCTCGACGAGCCCCGTATTGACGACTTTCCCCACCAGGGAGAATATCTTCGTCCCGCCGCTCTCCGGCGTCCCGATCCGGCAGAACCAATGCCCGCCGCGCCGGAGGATGAGGGGGATGTTGGCCCAGGTCTCGACGTTGTTGATGTTGGTGGGCTTTCCCCACAGTCCCCGCACCGCCGGGAACGGAGGCCTTTGCCGCGGCTCGCCCCTGCGTCCTTCGAGCGAGGCGATGAGGGCCGTCTCCTCGCCGCACACGAAAGCGCCGGCCCCGCGCTCGATGTGGATGTCGAAATCGAACTTGGAGCCGAGGATGCCCTTGCCCAGCAGGCCGCGCTCGCGGGCCTGCTCCACGGCCAGGCGCACGTGCTTGACGGCGAGGAGATACTCGTAGCGCACGTAGACGAAGCCCTCGGAGGCTCCGATGGCGTAGGCGCCGATGATCATGCCCTCCAGCACCGAATGCGGGTTTCCCTCCAGCACGCTGCGGTCCATGTACGCGCCGGGGTCGCCCTCGTCGGCGTTGCAGACTACGTATTTGATCTCGCTCTTGGCCCTGCGGCAGAACTCCCATTTAAAGCCCGTGGGAAATCCCGCGCCGCCCCGACCCCGGAGCTTGGCTTTCTTGACCTCGCCGATGACGGCGTCCGGGGTCAGCTCATGCAGGGCCTTGGCCAAGGCCTGGTACCCGCCCAAGGCGAGATAGCCCTCGATGTCGGAGGGGTCCACCAGGTCGTTGGCGCGCGTGATCTGCCTGCGCTGGAGCTTATAGAATGGGATGTCGCTGGCGAAACGGACCGTCTGCCCGGTGTTGGGGTCTTTATAGAGGAGTTCCTCGATGACGTTGTTGCGCAGGATGGTCTCGGAGAGTATCTCCTTGGCGTTCTCGGGCTTGACCCTCTGATAGAGGATGCCGAGCGGGTCCACCTGCACGATGGGCTCTATGTCGCAGAAACCCTGACAGCCCGTGGACAAGATGAGCACGCGGCCCTCGAGTCCGAGGGCGGCGGCCTGCTCCCGGAGCGCCGAGGCGAGCTCCATGGCCCCTTTGGCCAAGCCGCAAGTGCCGCACGAGACGGTCAGGGTGAAAGCGTAAGCTTCGCGCTCGCGAAGTATCCGCTCGCGCTCACGCGCGAGCGCCTGCGGCCCGGAGAGCCTCTTCTCGGGTTTCTCCCCTACGGGTCGGCGGCCGGCGCGGGCCTCAGTGCGCTTTAAAGAAAGTGCCATACTTTTCGTAGAAGGTCTTGAGTTCAAGGTCCGGATCCTCGAATTCGATGAGGTGCTTCTTGCAGCCCCGGCGGGAGCAGATCTGTATCGTCCCCCCCTCCCGCAAGGAGAAGGCGACCATGGGCGCCCGGCAGATCTCGCAGTTCCTGGAGCTCTTGAGCTCACCCTTGCAGTGGGGACAGAACAGATCGCCGATCTTCCCGTCGGGACAGACAATGTCCATCTCGACCTTGTAGCTCCCATAGAGCGAGCTCATGTGGAGCTTCCCTTTCTTCTTGCCGTAGCGGATCTCCACGGTGATGGCGGGGCGGTTGTCGATCTTCCGTTTGGAGTCCATCAAGGACTCCGCGCAAAGCGGGCACTTGAGTTCGACTTCGATCATTTCTTAGGAGCCTCCGATCTCTTGGCGAGCTTGCGCGCTCCCTGCGGGGTGACTTGGCCGTGGTATTTCCCGTCGGTTACGAGGACGGGGCCGATGGCGCAGCAGCCCAGGCAGTTGACGGTCTCCAGGGAGTATTCCCCGTCCCCCGTGGTCTCGCCGGGCCGGACGCCGAGCATGCGGCTAAGCTCGTCGACGACGCGGGTCACGCCGCGCACGTGGCAGGCCGTGCCGATGCAGGCGGTCAGGGTGTGGCGTCCCGGCTTGGTCAGGCGAAACATCTTGTAGAAAGTGGCCACGCCATAGATCTCCGTGATCGGCGTGTCGAGGAACTGGGCCACCTGCCGAAGGGCGTCCTCCGAGAGATAGCCGAGCTCCTCCTGGATGTCCTGCAGGATGGAGATGAGCTCCCGGGAAAGGCCTTTATAGCGGCTTAGGATCGAATCAAGCTGTTTATCTCCCGATTTGAACGATTTTTTCGTGATAGTTTTCATCGAACCATTAAGAAAGCAACAAAACTGCCACGGGTGCGCTTTTTGCCGATACGCATCGGCGGAACTCTGATAGAATGGCCTCATGCGGATGAGGCTCGATCAACTTTTAGTGGAAAGGAAGCTGTTCCAGAGCAGGGCCAAGGCCCAGGCCGCCATCCTGGCCGGAAAAGTGAAGCTCGTGGGCTGCGAGCGGCCCACGGCCGGAAAGCAGGTGGCCGAGGACGCCCTGGTCCATCTCGAGCCAGACCCCGTCCCTTTCGTATCCCGGGGCGGACTCAAGCTGGCCGCGGCGTTGGACGCCTTCGGCGTGAATCCCGCCGGGCGCACGGCCCTCGACCTGGGAGCTTCCACCGGGGGATTCACGGACTGCCTCCTCAAACGAGGGGCCCTGCGCGTCTGGGCCGTGGACGTGGGCCGCTCCCAACTTGACGCATCCTTGCGCTCCGACCCGCGGGTGGCGAACCTCGAGCGCACCCATGCCCGGGAGCTCGCTCCCGACCGGCTGGGACCGCCTCCCGAACGGCCGGACCTGGCCGTGGTGGATGTCTCTTTCATCTCCCTGGCCAAGGTGCTTGCCTACATCCCTCCTTGCCTCAAGCCGCCTTTCGAGATACTGGCGCTGGTCAAGCCTCAGTTCGAGGTGGGACCCAAAAAAGCCCCAAAAGGAGTGGTACGCAAGGAAGAATACCGTAAAGAAGCATTGGAGAACGTGCGCGCCGCGGCGCGCAGGGTCAGCCTCATCGAACGCGGCTGGATGGATTGTCCGGTCCACGGCCCGAAGGGCAACGTGGAATATTTCCTGTATTTGACCGGCCCGTGAACGCGCGCCGAGCTGGAGGCCGCATGAACCATTGGCTGATGAAGTCCGAACCGGAGGTGTTCTCCATCTCGGACCTGCGCCGCCTGGGCACGGCGGGCTGGGATGGGGTGAGGAACTACCAGGCGCGCAATTTCCTGCGCGCGATGAGAAAAGGCGACCTGGCCCTCTTCTACCACTCCAACGCGCGCCCTCCGGCCGTAGTCGGGATCATGGAGGTCGCCCGCGAGGCCTATCCAGACCCGGCCTCACCGGAGGCCGCATCCCCCTGGTCGCAGGTAGATGTGCGTTTTCTAAGGGCGTTTCCGGAACCCCTGAGTCTGGACCGGATCAGGTCGATCCCCGCGCTCAAGGACATGGTCCTGCTCAAGCAGGGGAGACTTTCAGTCCAGCCGGTCACGGCGAGGGAATGGAACGCCATCCTAAAAGCGGCGGGCTGAGGAGTCCGGGACGATGCGCCTTTTCATAGCCGTCCCCATCTCCGAGCCGCTGCGAGCGTCCGCGAGCCGCGTCATCGCCGGTTTCTCCCGCCGCGGGCTGGACTTCAAATGGACGGCGCCCGAGAATCTCCACCTCACGCTGAGCTTCCTGGGCGAGACCTCCCCAGCCCGCCTGCCCGAGGTGAAATCGGCGATGCGCGCGGCCGCGCAGGGCCCCGAACCCTTCGACTTGGCGTTCCTAGGGCTCGGCTGTTTCGAGCATCGCGCCAAGCGCGTCCTATGGATGGGGGCTACGCAAGGCGCCGAGCGCCTCGGTGAACTTGCTCTATCTCTTAACAGGAAGTTCCTTGCCCTAGGCCTCCTCCCCGCCGGGGAATCGGCCCGTCCGTTCAAAGCCCACCTGACCCTCGGCCGCCAGCGAAGCCCGCTGGACCCTCAAGCCTTCGAGGAGGCGATGAAGGATGAGGCGCCCGGCGCCCGGGTCCACAACCGGGTGGATCGGATCATCCTCTTTGAAAGCAGGCTTTCCAGCGCGGGCCCGGCACACACGGAACTGCTCAGTTTTCGGCTGGGGCCTGGGCTTTGACGGGGAGGGGCGCGGCCGCGGGGCGCGCCGCGCGCCTGCGCTTCCAGGCCTGAAGGAAGGCATTGACCTTCCTCATGCGCGCGTCGGCCCAGCCGTAGATGAAGACATAGTGGCAGGCCGCGCCCGCGACCACCAGAAGATGGAAGAGCTCGTGCGGACCGAAGACGCCGGGGATGAGGTTCGGGCTCTCCACCGCGTCGATCACCGCGCCGGCGGCATAGGCCAAGCCGCCCAGCCCCAGCACCACGAGTTTTTTTAACCCGTATTTCTGGTGGAGCCGGTAGGCCGAGATCGTCCCGATCCCGCCCACGCTCATGTACAGCCCCACGATGGCCCAATAGGAGAGGTCCTTGAAATAGGCGTCGACGAGGACCAGGCAGGTCAGGGCCCCGGCCCAGAAGAGCGCCAGCATGCCCCAGCGCCAGAGCCCTTTCATGAGGAGTATGTGTATGGGGGTCGCGGACCCCGCGATGACGAGCCAGATGGCCATGTAGTCAAGGCGGCGGAAGAAGTCGCGCCAGGGCCCGGGCTCCAGTGAGTGATAGGTCCCGC
>CAYWAR010000119.1:0-7340 GCA_964455765.1 uncultured Elusimicrobia bacterium | reverse complement strand
GTCCCTTGAAGGCGGGGGCCAGGAAGGCCCGGTTGTCGCATTGGTCGAAGTAGAAGCCGGTCTTCTGGCCCCTCAAGTCCACCTGGAACTTGAGCCCGTCGCGGACGATCCGGACCTTGGCCGGGATCTCCCCGTGAAGAGTCCTCGACTCGCCGCCGAGGCCCTCCAGCGCGCGGGAGGGATGGTCGTTGCGCAGCAGGATGCCCTTGGGCGAGAGAAGACGCAGGAGCGCCTCCCGGATGTCATCGAGACGGTTCTCCATCCCCGCGGAGAGCACCTGGAGGCTGAGAGTGTCGCCGTACTTGTCGACCACCAGTCCCGGCAGGCCGTCGGACTCGCCGAAGCAGAGGCGGAAGGAATCCTCGCCCGGATAGAGCCGCGCGCGCAGGCGCAGGGCCTCCCGCAGGCGGTCGTGGAAGAACTCGGCGTCGATGCGCCGGGGAGCGCGGCTGAGCATCCGGAAGGAGATCAGGCTCCGGGGGTTGAAGAAGCCCAGGCCCAAGGGTTTTCCCCCGGAGTCGTGGAGCACGGCCAGGGAGCCGGGCGCCGCGTCCCGCGGGACCTCTTGGAGCTCGTTGGAGAAGGCCCAGGGATGGCCGCCCAGCAGGCGGTGCTCCTCCCCGTGCTTGAGACGCAGTCCGAGCGGTTCGCCTTCAGTCGGCATATACGGCCTCCCCGATCCCGGCCCCGGTCAGAGCCCCGAGATCGCCGTCCCGTATCGAAAGCTCGACGAAGCCGGTTGAGCCGACCAACGCCAGGGCCTGCCCGGGCCGGGCCTGGGCGTAGTGCGTGCGCAGAGGGAAGCCGCGCTCCATGGCGCGCAGGCGCCGCCGGCGGCCCAGGTCGCGCGGGGTCAGGTTGGTGATCGCGTTGCCGAAGCGGTCCACGGCGAGCACTTCCCCCACCACCGAGTTCCCCCTCCTTCTCGGCCTGGGCAAGCGCATGCGCACGAGCTTCCCCGCGCGCGGGCCCAAGGAGGCGGGAGGCGCCCCGCCGGCCAGAGCCGCGGCCGCGGGCGCGAAGATGTCCCTGCCGTGGAAGGTCCGGCTCAGGGGCTTGAGGCGCAGGGAGGGGTCGCGCAGGAGGCGCGCTTCCCGGGGCGCGTCGATCTCCAGCGCCGGGCCCAGGAGACCGTTGTCGGGAGCCAGGTAGCGGTGACGCCTCCCCCGGACGAAGACGATCTCGCGGTCCGAACCCACGCCCGGGTCGACGACGCAGACGAAGAGCGTCCCCTCGGGGAAGTAGGGGAGGGCGGAGCGCAGTTGGAACGCGGCCGCCCGGACATCCCCCGGAGGGATCTCATGCCCCAGGTCCACGATGCGGGCCCGCGGACAACGCCCCAGGATCACGCCCTTCATGATCCCCGCGTACGCGTCCCGCCCCCCGAAATCGCTCAGGAGCGCGATCAACGGCCCGGCCTCATGGGGAATCACACCAAGCCCTCGCGCTTCATGACCGCGTCGATGCCCGGGGCGTAGGAGTCGAGGTCGAAGCAGACGGCCAGGGCGCGCCCCTTCAGGCGCTTTCGCGCCTCGGGGTCGGCCTCCAGGAGCTCGCGCAGGGGCCGCCGCTCGCGCCAGGCCCGCATGGCGCTGCGCTGGACCACGGCATAGGCCTCCAGGCGGCCCAGGCCCGAGTCGATGAGCGAGAGGAGCACTTTCTGGCTGAAGACGAGCCCCAGGGAGGAATCCAGGTTCGCGCGCATGCGGGACTCGTCCACCGTCAAGCCCGCGAGCACCCCGGCGAAGCGGTCCAGCATGAAATCGAGGAGGAGGGCCGCGTCCGGGAGCAAAACGCGCTCGACGGAGGAATGGCTGATGTCCCTCTCGTGCCAGAGCGCCGCGTCCTCGAGAGCGGGCGCCAGGAAGGAACGCAGGAGCCGAGCCAGGCCGCAGAGGTTCTCGCAGAGCACGGGGTTGCGCTTGTGCGGCATGGCCGAGGAGCCTTTCTGCCCCTCCCCGAAAGGCTCGGCGAGCTCGCCCACCTCCGTCCGCTGGAGGTGGCGTATCTCCAGGGCGAAGCGCTCGAGCGCCGAGCCGGCGAGCGCGAGCGCGCAGAGGAAGGAGGCGTGGCGGTCGCGCGGGATGACCTGCGTGGCGGCCGGCTCGGGCGAGAGGCCGAGCCTGCGGCACACCGCGGCCTCCACGCCGGGCGGGACGTGGGCGAAACTGCCGACGGCGCCGGAGAGCTTGCCGAAAGCTATCTCGCGGCCGGCGCGCTCCAGGCGCTCCAGGGCGCGGCCGAGCTCCGCGTGCCAGCCGGCCAGTTTGAAGCCGAAGGTGATGGGCTCGGCGTGCACGCCATGCGTGCGCCCGGCCATCCAGGTCCGGCGGTGCCGGCGCGCCAGACGGCCCGTGAGCTCCCGCGCCCGGGCCACCCCCGAGACGAGGAGCGCCGCCGAGTCCTTGAGCTGGAGCGCGGTGGCGGTGTCGAGCACGTCGGAGGAGGTCAGCCCGTAGTGGAGATAGCGGTCGATGGAGGGGGCCTTGCCGCCCAGCTCGTCGGAGACCGCCTCGATGAGGGCCACCACGTCGTGGGCGCTGCGCTCCTCCTTGCGCCGCACCGCGCGGGAGAGCGGCCTGCGGGACACGGAGCGGAAAAGTCCGATCTCTCGCGCGGGGATGCGCTTCTTGGCGGCCAAGGACTCCAGGAAAGCGGCCTCGACCTCGAGCATGCGGCGGATGCGGGCCTCGGGCGTCCAGAGCGCCCTCATCTCGGGGCGGGAGTATCTCTCGATCATTCTAATCCTCCAGGCCTTGCTCGCGCGCGCTCAGCCGCGGCCCCAGCGCCAGGAATCCCGAGGACGCCAGGACCCCCACGCCTCCGATGAGGAGCCAGGGCGCGGCGGGCCAGGTCGGACTCAAGTGCTGCTGGAAGAACCCGCCCAGGAGCGGGCCCGCGGCCATGCCCACGTGCTCCATCATGCCGCTCAGGCCCGTGAACCTCCCCTGCAGGCCCTGGGGCGCCAAGTTCGCGCTCAAGGTCTGCAAGGCCGGGGAGACGGCCACCTCGGCCAGGGAGATGGCGACCATGGCCCCGGCCAGGGCCGGGAAGCCGCGCAGGAAGCCGACCGTCGCGTAGGAGAAGGCGTAGAGCAGGCTGCCCCAGGCCAGCACCCGGCTCTGGGGGGTGTTCTTCAAGAGGCGCGCGCCCAGGAACTGCGTGGCCACGACCACCGAGCCGTTGAGGGAGAAGAGGAGGCCCACCTGGCTCTCGCTGAGGCCGGCGTAGGTCACGGCGTGCACGGAAAGGGGGACGACCATCTGGGCCATCACGGCGGTCAGGAGCAGGGCGCAGAGGCCGAAGCGCAGGAACTTGGGGTCGCGGGCGCTGGAGAAAAGGCCGGAGGCGGAGAAGCCCTCGGAGCGCTGGAAGCCCTCCTTGTCCCTGAGCCCCAGGCCGAGCAGCACCGCGCAGACCGAGCAGAAGACGGAGGTGGCGAAGAACATCCGAGCGTAGGAGCGTTCGGCCAAGAATCCCCCGAGCGCCGGGCCGATGGCCCAGCCCAGGTTCCCGGCCACCCTCAGCCAGCCGTAGGCTTCGACCCTGCGCGTCGGGACGCAGTGGTCGGCGATCCAACTGCGCGCCGCGGGCGGGAAGAAGTTCCCGACGAAGCTCGCGGCGAAGTGGATGGCCACCACGGCCCCCAGGGGCCACTCCCCTTGCACCGCCGCGCCGAGCAGGGCGATGAGCGCCGTGCGCGACCACATGGCGCCGAGCATCACGGCCCGGCGGCCCAGCCGGTCGGAGAGCTCCCCGCCCAGGCCGTGGCTGAGCCCGGAGAGCAGGAGGCTCGCGCAGAGGAGGATGCCCACCGTCCCCATGGGAAGCCCGCGCTCCTTGTTGAGGTAGAGGGCGAAGAAGGGGAAGGAGAGGGCGATCCCCGCGATCATCACCACTTGGGACGCGTAGAGCGTCCACAACGACCTCCTCATTCAACGCTTTCTCCGCTCCCGGGCAGGGAGAGCGGCACGCGGCGGGCGCACAGGTCGCAGTTGCCGGGCGCGGTGACGCGCGCGGGATAGGCGATGCGCGCGCGCACGGGCAGGGAGAGCGGAAGCCCCCCGGTGGAGCGGTCCACGATGGCCGCGACCCCGGCCACCTTGGCGCCGTAGGCGTGGGCCAGGGCCACGACCTCGCCGGTGGAGCGTCCGGTGGTGAGCACGTCCTCGACGACGAGCACGCGCTCGCCCGCCTTGAGCTTGAAATCCCTCTTGAGCAGCATGGCCGTGCCGACGCGCTCGGCGAAGATGGAGCGGCATTTCCTCAGGCGGGCCACCTCCTGCCCGAGCACCACGCCGCCGACCGCCGGGGCCAGGACCACGTCGGTCTCGCCCGGAAACTTGGCGCTGACGGCCTTGGCCAGCTTCTGCGCCAGGTGCGGATATTGGAGCACCACCGCGGTCTGCACGTAGGTCCCGGAGTGCAGTCCCGAGGGGAGTCGGAAATGGCCGGAGACGATGGCCCCATGCTCCTGGAGTATGCCCATGACGTCTTGCTTGTTCATTTCGCCTCCGTGCAGCCGCTGATCCCGTCCAAGGGGTCGAAGGACGAGGCCTTCTTGAGCCCGCCGGCCAGCGCGTCCTCGATGTCGCCGTAGCCGATCTTGCGCAGGGTCAGCTCCGCGGTCGGCTTGTTGAGGTCGTCCTTGAGGAGGAGCTCGACCGACGGTCTGCCCGCCGTGTCCACCAGCCGCTCCGGGAGCTGGCTGCGATGCTTGGTGAGCCGGATGAGGACGCGCGCGTCGATCCTCTCCCGGGAGAAATCCACGCCCCCCTCCGAATAGCCGACGAGCTGGGGGCTGTCCACGTGCAGGAAGCGCATGTCCACGGCGCCGCTGCTCACGCTGAAGTCGCCGTAGTTCCGGTTGAAGTCCAGGGTCTTGGCCTCGGCGGTGGCGAGGCTCACCACCGTCTTCGCGTTGAGCTCGTGCATGAAGCTGTAGGGCAGCAGGAGCACGTTGAGCACGCGGTGGGCGGAGCGCACCGCGGGGACGTCGTCGACGCGGCCGGGGCCGAAGCCGACGCGGAAGCTCCCCTCCGCGTCCTTGAGGCCCCGGGCGATGCCGCGCAGGTCGAAGGCGAGCTCCACGTTCTGGGTGCGGAAATTGGGGCTGGAGGCCTGCAGGACGCGGAGCTTGCCGCGCAGGTCCGGGAAGCGCTTGGGGATGGAGTACTTGAAGGCGTGCAGCCAGCTCTTCTCCTCCTTGGGCTTTCCGCTCATTTGCCTCTGGCGCTCGATGAGAGCCATGATGGCGGCGTAGAACTCGTCGACGCGCAGGGAGTCCACCGTCCCGTCCACGACGACGCGCTTGGGGGAGGCGACGTCGCGCACGCAGCCCTTGAGCTTGACCTTCGACTTGTTCCAGGTCCCCTCGAAGGCCCGGACCTCCAGGGCGCCCTTGTCGAGGCGCGCGTCCAGGGAGAGATCGGAGAGCACGTGCCCGGCCCCGATGTAGGACCCCTTGCGGATCTCGAGGTCGAAAGGCCTCAGCCGGGCGCCCGCGCGCACGCGCAGGTCCGCCCCGGAGATCCCCTGCCCGGAGGGGAGGTTGGCGGCGAAGGAGCGCAGGAGCAGGGAGAGCGAGGAGATGGCGAGCTTGGGGAACTCTCCGTCAAAGACGATGTTCCCGTCCAGCTTGCCCGTCAGCCCCTTCTCCGTCAGCGGGGAGAAATGGCGGGCCACCCGCCCCAAGTCCGCGTCTCTGAGCGTCACCGACAGATGGGCGCGCCTGCCCCCCTCCAGGCTCCCGCGCATGGAGACCTTGCCCTGCGCGAACTCCGATTCGGCGCTCTCCAGCACGAAGAGCCGCCTCAGGAAGGGCACCCCCTCCTCGGGCTTGGGCGAGGAGGCGCGCACGGCCCACTCCCTGGCCGCCAGGTCGATGCCCGTGGGGACTCGGAAATACCGGGAGAGGTTCTGGGAGGTCAGGCGGGGCATCGAAAGCTTGAGCTCCGCCTTCAGGTCGGGGAAGCCGTGGACCGCGCCGGAGAGGGAGACCCTCTCGCCCTCGAGGACGGCGGCGAACTTCCGGGCCGACAGGATCCCCTCCCCCGGGCGCAGGCCGGAGGGGGAGAGCACCCCGTCGAACTCGAGGTCGGCGGAGAGCCCCTTGCCCTCCGCTTCCCCTCGATAGCGGCAGGAGAACTCCACGGGGAAGGGCGTCTCGAGGTTCGGGCGCTGCGCGCTCAGGCGGAGGTCCGAGACGGAATGCGCCCACCGCCCCCCGGCATCGGACACGCGAAGTTCCCCGTGCTCGATGATGATGCGCTCGGCCGACTGCAGCGGGGGCAGGGCGAAGGGGCCCTTGGGCTGGGCCGGGGCTTTCAGAAGGTCGGAGAAGTTCCAATGCCCGTCCGCCCGCCGGACCAGGCGGATGCGCGGGGAGAGGAGGCGGATGGAGCCGAGCTCCAGGCGCTTCTCCAGGAGCGCGGCGAAATTGTATTTGATCAGGAGCGCCTCGCTGGAGAGGAACTCCCCGCCCCCCTCCTCGCGGACCTCGAGGCCGTCGACGCGCACGCCCTGGTGCAGGACGAAGGAGACCCGGCGCATGGAGACGGGGCGGCGGAAGGTCTGGCTCAACTGGGTGACGATGACCGAGCGCAGGAGTTCCGGGGTCAGATAGCGGTGCGCGGCGAAGAGGCCGGCCGCGACGAGGACCACGACCGCGAAGACGGCGAACCCGGCCATGCGCAGCGCCGCCCGGATCAGACCGCGTCCCATCGCCCTCTTCTTCACGAGGCCTATTGTAGCTATTCTTCTTTATGCTTATCCCGGGATCTCAACAAATTCCAATGGAATTTGTTGAGATCCCGGTCACATTACACGAGGAGGAACACGGCGAGGCCGGAGAGGACGGGGAGCCAGAGGTTGTCGTCCATGGGGACGGGCAGGAACTCGACGACGGCCGCGACGAGGGCCCCGGACCAGAGCGCGGGGGCCGGGAGGCCGAGGGAGAAACCCGCCCCCGCGCAGGCCGCGAAGCAGGCCAGAGTCCCCTCCAGGGTCTTGCGCCGGGCCAGGAAGGGGATGGGGGTCTTGCCGAACGCCTTGCCCGCCAGCGCCGCCGCGCCGTCGCCGAAGGCGAGGAAGAGGAGGGCCGCGTCCACGGCTTGGGGCTTGGAGCCCAGCAGGGCGATGGTCAGCCACGCCCCCGCCGAGGTCCAGAAGATGCCGCTCACCTTTCCCTCCTCGGCGGGACGGTGCACGCCCTGGAAGAGTCCGATGAGCAGGGCGTTGAAGGAGGGAGTGCGCAGACGGACGAACTCCAACGCTCCTTCCAGGACGATCCAGGCCGCGAGCAGGGCCAGCGTCATGGGGCGGCCCAGGAGATGATAGGC
>CAYWAR010000118.1:787-7367 GCA_964455765.1 uncultured Elusimicrobia bacterium | reverse complement strand
CCACCCCCCCACCCCACCCATGGCATGGGGTATGAGGGGGGGGCGGCCCGGGCCGGACCGGGCCGGACCCCCCGAGCTTGAGATGACATGATGAGCGAACGCAATACCACCCTGGCCGTCTCGATAGCCCTCTTCGCCGCGCTCTCGGCCGCGCTCTTCCTCCTGCCCCGTTGGGACGTCGTCCTCTATCCGGTTTTCGGCCTCGTCTTTCTCTGGAGCGATTTCCGCAAGGAAGAGGAGACCCACATCATCTTCCTCTTCCTCGCCACCGTGGCCGCCTTCCTCCTGATGGCGCGCAGTCCGGACACGGCCCGGCATCTTGGCCTGGCCCTGGAGGTCCTCGGCCTCTGGCTGCTCAGCCTGGGGCTGGGCTTCCACCGCGGACGCATGTCCAAGGAGCGCGGCGCCGTGCTTTCCATCGTGGAGAACCTCGACATGACGATCCGCGACCAGGAGCGCGAGCTCAAGTTTTACGAGGCCTACCGGAACTCGGCCGTGGCCCAGATACAGCTGCGCCGCGACATGACGCAGGCCGCCAAGAGCCTGGGGACCACGCTCGACCGCCAGGAGCTGGAACTGCGCCTGGTCCGCATCCTCGAGGGCCGCTACAAGGGGAGCCGCATCCGCATCCTGCCGGGCACCCCGCAGGACCCCCTGGTCGCTTGGTCGGTCAAGACGCAGACCCCCGTCCTGGTCAGGGACATCGCCCGCGACGAGCGATTCGGCGCGCTGAGTCCGGGTCCCCAGCCCTTCCGCTCCGCCCTGGTCGTCCCCCTCAACGTCCAGCGCAAGCCCTACGGCTTCCTGCGCATGGAATCCCCCGCGCCCACGGCGTACGGGGCCGACGACCTGCGCACCGTGGACCTCTTCACCACCATCGCCTCCCTGACCCTGGAGAACATCCATCTCTATGAGGAGGTGAGCAGCCTGGCCACGCACGACGGGCTCACCCAACTCTTCACCCAGAGGGCCTTCCGCCTGCGCCTCAAGGATGAGCTCCTGCGGGCCGGGCGCAGCCAGAGCCCGCTCTCCCTGATCATGGCCGACATCGACCACTTCAAGGGCTACAACGACACCTACGGGCATCAGGCCGGCGACGAACTTTTGCGCACCGTGGCGCGCATCCTGGCCGCGCAGACGCGGCCCGTCGACTGCGTGGCCCGCTACGGGGGCGAGGAATTCGCCCTCATCCTGCCCAACACCGTGCACTCCCACGCCGTCGAGATTGCCCAGCGCGTCCGCGCCGCGACCGCGGCCGAGCCCTTCGTGTTCCAGGGACGGCGCACCCATGTGACCATGAGCCTGGGGGTCTCCTCCTTTCCCCAGGACGCCACCTCCCAGAGCCAGCTCCTGAGGGTGGCCGACGAGCGGCTCTACCGGTCCAAGGACGGGGGACGCAACCAGGTGACGGGCTGACATGGGGGGACGCTGATATGTGGCTCGCGGGCTTCCTCTCTCTCTTCCCGGCCCTCGCTCTTTGGAGCGCCTGGCCTCGCCGGCGGTGGGCCTGCTGGGCCTCGGCCGGGGCGGCGGGAGTCCTGTGGCTGGCGGGCTTCCTCTGGATGCCGGAGGGGGGGAGGGCGCTGTGGGCCGGGGCGGGGATCTGGAGCATGGCCGCCTGCTTCTACGCTTCCTTCGTCATCACGCGCAACGCCGCCGAATACGAACGGTCGGCCGCTTTGAGGAGCGAGCGCGAGGCGAAGGCGAAGGAATTGACCGCCAAGGCGGCCGAGGGGAAGGCGCGCAGCAAGGGCATCGAGAGCGAACAGCGCGAGGTCTTGGCGCTCTATGGGATGGTCAAGGGGCTCTCGGAATCCCTCTCCTGGGAAGACCTCAAGCCCAAGCTCGAGATCGCGATACAGCAGTACCTGCGCGTGGAGGAATTCGCCCTCTACGTCGTGGGCCGGCTCGCGCAGGATGAGATGGAATCCCTCCTGCGCCGGCGGCTGGGCACGGGCGTGGGCTCCTCCTGGGAGACGCTCCAGCGCCGCCTGCAGGAGCGCAAACAGCCGCTCACCGTGCCCCATGTCCTGCAGGATCCGGAGAAGGCCGTGGCCCTGCCCGTGTTCGAGGAGCAGAAGCTCATGGGCTACTTCTACGCCCGCGTGCCGCCGGACATGGATTCGGAGGTCCTGCTGAGCAAGGCGCAGACCTTCGTCGAGGAGATCGCTTTCGCGTTCCGCCGCATCCACCTCTTCCAGGAGATGGAGCAGCTTTCGCAGACCGACGGCCTGACCGGGGTCTACCGGCGGGGAATGTTCGACGGCCGCCTGGAGGAGGAGGTCGTGCGGGCCCACACCTTCCGCACGACCTTTTGCCTGATGCTCCTTGACATCGACCATTTCAAGATGTTGAATGACGCCTACGGTCATCCCTTCGGCGACCAGGTTCTAAGGCGCGTCGGGGAGATGTTGCGCGCCGGCGTCTACGAGACGGACTTCGTGGCCCGCTATGGGGGCGAGGAGTTCGCGATCCTGCTCCCCCGCGCCGAGACGGCGGGCGTGCTCCGCAAGGCCGAGGCTCTGAGGCATGCCATCGACGGCGAAGTCTTCGAGCTGGCCATGCGCCAGATCCGCATCACCGTCTCCATCGGGATAGCGCACTTCCCGCGCGACGGAGCCACGGCCCAGGCCGTGGTTCAGAGGGCGGACCAGGCGCTCTACCACGCCAAGGAAACCGGCCGCAACCGGGTCGTGGACGCAGCCGAGATCAAGCGCACCTGAACGGACCCATAAAGGAATCCCATTGGCCCCCGAGAACGACCCCGCAGCCGGACAGCCCGAGGACTTGGCGTCCCCGTACGCGCCTTCCGGCGGAGGTTCCGCGCAGGCGCCCTTCTCCGCGGTCGAGTACGATTCCCCGCCTCCCCGGCGCTGGCTGCTTCCCCTGCTCGTCTGGCTCTACGGCCTCTCCATCGCGGCCGCGGTGGTCATACTCCTGCGCGCGCCTTCCAGAGGGAGCGACGGCAAGGGCTTCCTCAAGCCGGCCGCCTCCCTGCTTTCCACGCGCAAGGATTCGGTGGGCTGGGTGACCATCGGCGGCGCCATCTACCAGGGGGATTCGGGCGCCTGGGGGAAAGGCAGCACGGCCTGGGCGCGGCGCATCCGCAAGCTGGCCGACAGGAAAGAGGTCAAGGCCATCGTCCTAGACATCAACTCTCCCGGCGGCAGCGTGGGCGCCGTCCAGGAGATACACAGCGCCGTGCTCTACGCCCGGGAGGAGAAGAAGAAACCCGTCGTGGCCGTCCTCGGCGACGTCGCCGCCTCGGGCGGCTACTACGTGGCCGCGGCCTGCGACAAGGTCGTGGCGCATCCGGGCACGCTCCTGGGGTCCATCGGCGTCATCTTCCACGTCAGCAACATCGAAGGGCTCTTCTCCAAGATCGGGGTCCGCTCAGAGGTCATCAAGTCCGGGAAGATGAAGGACATCGGGTCCATGACGCGGCCCATGACCGGAGAGGAGAAGGAGCTCCTCCAGGCCCTCATCAACGACGCCTATCAGCAGTTCCTCGGGGCGGTCTCCGATGGGCGCAAGATGAGCAAGGAAAGCGTCCTGCCCCTGGCCGACGGGCGCATCTTCACCGGGGCGCAGGCCTTGAGGCTCTCGCTCGTCGACGAGCTCGGGGACTCCCAGCGGGGCTTGGCCTTGGCCGCCCGGTTGGGCGGCATCACGGGCAAGCCCGAGGTGATCCGCGACGTGGATTCCCTCTCGGACATGATCTCCCTGCTCGATTCGCGCATGTCCTCGCTCCTCTCCTCCGAGACGGCTCTGGCCCTGCGCCTCTCGGACCAGATCGGCTTCAGCGGACTGGAGTACCGTTGGAGACACTGAGCGTCATCGCCGATTTCATCGAGGCTCCGGGGGAGGCCGCCCGCAGGACCCGGGAGTCTCCTAGCATCTCGGCCGCCCTCCTGGCTTTCCTGGCCGCGGGGACGAGCGTGTTCCTGGCCCAGGCCGTGGCCGGCCGCGGCGGGACTTTCTGGAGCCTCTGGGTCTCCTGGGCGATCGCCTGCCTCTGGCATCTGGTCTCCGGGGCCGCCATGACCTCCTTCCTGCACCTCTCCGCGGAAGCCGTCGGAGGGCGCGGCCGCGTCCTGTCCTTGTTCGTGCTCGTGGGACTCAGCGACCTGGGCTGGGCCCTCGCCCTGCCCGCGGTGCTCATCGCCCGCGTCTTCTTCCCCGAGGCCTCCTGGCCGTCCTGGATACTGCTCTCCCTGGCGGGATTCCTGGTGCTTAGCCTGCGGGCGCGCAGCATCAGCCACAACTACGGGCTGGGCATGGGCCGCTCCTGGGTCGCGGTCTCCATCCCGTATGTCGGCGCTGCGCTCATGGTCGGCGCCTTCACCTCTCTCGCCGTTTTCGGCCTCGTCTCGCGTCTCATGCGCATGGCGGGTTGAATGAAGGCCCCCATCCCCGACGAGTTCGCCGGGCTCCCGGTGGTGTCCGCGGCCCAGATGCAGGCCATCGACCGCAAGGCGATCGAGCAGTTCGGCATTCCGTCCCTTCAGCTCATGGAGAACGCGGGACGCGCGGCCGCCGATGAGACGGCCCGCTTCCTGCGCGAGACCCTTCTTCTCCAGGTCTCGGAGTGCCTGATCACGGTCTGCTGCGGCCGGGGCAACAACGGCGGCGACGGCCTGGTCGTGGCCCGGCAGCTCAAGGCCATGGGCGCCGAGGTGATGGCCTTCATCGCCCCGCCCAAGCGGGACGGGGCTTATTCCGACGAGGTCCAGCGCAACCTCTCGCTGGCGGCCGCCGCCGGCGTCTCCATCCACCAGGTCTCCGAGGAGCTCATCGAGCTCGACGTGCGGCTGCGCTCCTCGGCCGTGATCATCGACGCCCTCCTGGGCACGGGCTCCAGCGGCAAGCCCGCCGGACCGATCCATAAGATCATCCAGCGCATGACCAAGGCGGGCAAGCCGGTGCTCTCCATCGACATCCCCTCCGGGCTCGACCCGGACACGGGCTACCACAGCGGCGCCGTGGTCACCGCCGCTCAGACCTACGCGCTCGGCCTGCCCAAGCGCGGCCTCCTCGCCGCCGCGGCCGCGCGCTTCGTGGGCAAGCTCAAGGTGCTCGACATCGGTTTTCCCAAAGAACTCCTCGACGCCCACCGGAAGACGGCATGAACGCGGTCCGGGGCCTGACGCTCGTCTCGGTCGCAGCACTGGCTCTCGCCTCGCTCGCCTGTGCCGGAACGGCGGGGGCCAAGAAGGACGCTCCGGCGACCGAGCCCTCCGCCTTGGAGAGCAAGCTTTTCGCGGTCTTCGAGACCGATAAGGGGCGTTTCGAAGCGCGCCTCTTCCCGAAGGAAGCGCCCAAGACCGTCGCCCGGTTCAAGGAGTCGGCCGAGAGCGGCCGTTACGACGGCGCGGCTTTCCTGCGCGTCATCCCCGATTTCCTGATCCAGGCCGGGGTCTTGGAGGCCTCCACGGACTCGGCGTCGGGCCTGCCCATCGAGGTCTCGGCGGGCACGGGCTTCGACAGGCCCGGCTTGCTGGCCATGGCCGCCGCGGGCGCCCAGGCCCACTCGGGCCAGTTCTTCGTGACCTTGGCCGCCGCGCCCTGGCTCTCCGGGAAGAACACCCTTTTCGGGGAAGTGGTCGCCGGCATCGAGTCCGTGCGCGCGATCGCCTCCCTGCCGCGCCTGGAGCGGGACCCGGCGACCGGGGCTTTCATCGACAAGCCGTTGGACGCGGTCGCCATCCGATCTGTGAGGATCGAAACAAGATGACCGAAGCATGCGCGGCCGCATGGCCGCCTTCCAACAGCGCATGGATGCGGCACTTCCTCGCAATAACGCTCGGTCGCGATGAAATGGCTTTCGGGCGAATACCATGAAGCGGGTCTCGCGCGGGGTCTATCAGCTCGAGGCGGCGGGCTTCGTCAACTGCTATCTGCTCGAAGGCAACATGGACCTCACCCTCGTCGACGCGGGCACCGCGAACTCGGCGCAGGCCCTGCTCGAAGAGATCAAGGACAACGGCTTCAAGAGCAAGGACATCCAGCGCGTCGTCATCACGCACGCGCACGCGGACCACGCCGGAGGGCTCCGCGCCCTGCTCAAGGACCACCGCTTCAAGGTCTACGCGCACCCCAAGGACATCCCGGCCCTGACGGGCAAGGCCTCGCCTCCGGGCTTCAAGGGGCTCCGGGGGTTCGTGCACGGCTTCTTCCACGAGCAGTTCCTGCGCTGGGAACCCATCGACGTCGCGCTCCCGGCGGAGAGGGGGGGAGGCATCCGGGGGCTGGCGCAGTGGCAGGTGGTGGAGCTCCCGGGCCACACCCGGGGCTCCATCGGGCTCTATCATCCGGCCGGGCAGATACTGCTCTGCGGCGACGCGCTCACCAACCGGGAGGGCAAGCTCCGCCTGCCCGCCGCGGAGCTCAACGAGGACCCGGAAGCCGCGAAACGGACGCTGGCCGACCTCGCGCGCATGGACTGCGACCTGCTCTGCCCGGGCCACGGCCCCGTCGTGCGCGGCGGCGCCTTCCGCCACATCGAAAAGCTGCTCCCGCGTTGAAGCCTACCGCCTATCGGCCGGGGCGGTGCGCTATCGCGCCGTGTTCAACCTGTCCT
>CAYWAR010000118.1:0-777 GCA_964455765.1 uncultured Elusimicrobia bacterium | reverse complement strand
GCCTTCCGCCACATCGAAAAGCTTATCACCGGGGTCAGACGTTGACTTTCTGACCTTATTTGATGCAGTTAGGTCCGAAAGTCAACGTCTGACCCCGTGTTCAGGGGATGACGAACCAGACGTCCACGTAGCGGCTCGCGGTTTTGTTCGGGCGCTGGAAACGGGCGTTGCGGACCCAGGTCAGGTAGTTGCTCAGTCCGTCGAAATTCTGGAACGTCTGCGGCGGACCGGAGGGGAGCCAAAGGACAGAGACTCTCGCCTCCTTGAATGGGACCGCCCGCCCGTTCAAGCCGCCCACCAAGACTCCCAACCCATAGGCCTTCTCCAGGGCGCTCAGGGCCTGCGCGTCCAGCCGCTCCTTCTTGAGGGTGTCTGCGCCCAGTATGCCCTTGCTCACCGCGCCGCGGACGAAGGCCCTGAGGGATTGGAAGCCGTCGGGGAGGCCGTCGGGCTTGCCGTCTCCCCCCAGATCGGTGATGTTTCCGAAAAGCTCGAGGCCGCTCTCGCCGGCACGGCCGTCGCCGTCGGCGTCGAAGGCCAGCACTCCGTCGCTCGGGGAGATGTCCGAGAACTCCTCCGCGCGGCCGTCCCCGTCTATGTCGAAGCGGGTGGTGCGGCCGGTCCGTATTCCGTTGCCGTCGAGATCGAGCACCAGCGGGGACACGCCGCAGGTGTTGCGGCAGGTATAGGAGGAATGAGGGCCGCAGGTGACGCAGCCGCTGTGGGAATTCTTATAGTGCTCCTTGAGGTCGGAGGTGGAAAAACTCTTGGGCGCGT
>CAYWAR010000117.1:0-7380 GCA_964455765.1 uncultured Elusimicrobia bacterium | reverse complement strand
GGCTCGGCGGACGTCCTGGGCCCGACAACAGGCGCTCCTCCATCGCCTAGCCCAGGTCGTCGCTGTTCCGATTCCGGCGCCAGAGTTCTCCGACGCCGAGCAGGACCGTCAACCCGAATAGCCCTCCCCAGAGCATTTTGCTCGAGGTGAGAGGCCGGGAGGTGGAATCCTGCGGCTCGGACCCCGGCTCGGAGATCGGGACGCCCGGCGTGGGAAAGATCCTGACCGCCGGAGCCTGGGAGGGCGCCTCCCTCACCGCGCTGAGCAGGGAGTCCATGTCCCCGAAACCGGCGTCCTCCCCGGCCGCCGGCCGCGTCTCGAAAGCCCGTTCCGGGGGCTTCGCTTGGACCGCCGAAGCCTGCTCCTCGCGGTTCTCTTCGGGAGCTTTGGGCAAGGCGGCCAGAGGAGCATATTCGATCACCGCCCTTTCCTCCTCGGGACCCGCGTCATAGTGGACGGCGACTTTCATCAAGGACATGTCCATCGGCCGACTCGAGAAGCCGAAAAGCGCCGGGACTTTCAAGTCCAGCGCGTCCCCCTTGGCCAATCCTGCCGGTCCGTTCGGATAGAAGGTCAGCTTCTCCCCCGCGTGCAGGACGCTCCCCGCGGCGAGATCCACCCTGCCTTCCTCCACGACCACGCGGGCTTCCCCGTCGCCCGCGGAGATTATCCCCACGCTTCCCCCCGTGCCCAGGCGCAGGACCGTTCCCTTGACGCGGACATAGAGCGGCGCCGAGAGCCCGAGGGAATCCAGGCGCAGGACGCGCGGCCGCTCGTCGCCGCCGGGGATGAGACGGAACGCGAATATCGCGCCGGCATCCCCCTCGATGCGCACGTGGTTGTCGGTCTCGAACTCGGCCCGCCCGGAGGCGATCTCGACCATGGAGCCCGGGAAGATATACGGCAGGTCCTTGTCCGACCGGGTCTGTCCGGGACTGCGCGGGCCTTTCTGCTTGAACACCTGGACGGCGCCGGTCATCTTGGTCAGTTGGAGCAGAGGAGCATACCCGGCTCCGGTTTCCCTCGATGCCGCCCCTAGAAGGCACAAGCCCAGCGCCAAGACGAACAAGCTATTCGGTTTCATGGACTCCTCCTCCGGGAGCTTACCCCAACGGCAGCCTGCGCGGGACAGGCTCCCGGTCAACCTTTGGACGCCGGAGGGGGCCGAAAGGTTGGGAGGACGAATGCCCGGCGGAATGATAATCTGATATGCTTGGCCCCATGAGCCGCCTGGAGGTCGGGATTTGAGGCCGCTGGGGATCCTGTTGGCGGCCGCCGGCCTTCTCCAGGGCTGCGTTTCCCCGGCTCCTTGGGCGCGGCATTCGGCGCAAGGGGACAAGGCTTTCCACCGCAGGCGCTATGCGGAGGCCGAGCGCGGGTTCAGCGCCGCGCTCCAGGAGGCCGAGAGGGCGCGGCCCAGCGCCGCCTCCCGCGAGCAGGTCGCCGAGAGCCTGCGCCGATTGGCCTTCCTCAATTACGTCCAGGGACGCTATGCCGAGGCCGAGGACTATTACCGGCGCGTCCTGGCGGCGGTGGAGGCCCTCTCGCGCCCGGATCCGCTCGAAACGGTCGCCGCCTTGGATGATCTCGCCGAAGCGGAGAGCATGCAGGGAAAGCAGGAACAGGTCGAGAGCCACGGCGAGCGCGCCTTGGGTCTTCTGGAAAAGGTCCGGGGACCGTCGCATCCCGAGCTGATCCCCCGTCTGCGCTCCTTGGCCTTGCTCCATAGCGCGCGGGGCCGCTACGAAAAAGCGGAGGAATCCTACGGCCGCGCTCTGGCCATCGCGCGGAAAAGCGGAGACGGAGACCTGCGGGAGGCCGAGATACTCAGCGACCTCGCGCTCCTCCACCAGACCCAGGGGCGCCACAAAGACGCCGAACCCCTGCATCTGCGTTCCCTGGCCCTGCGCGAGAAGAATCTCGGCGAGGGCCCGGAGCTGGCCGATCCGCTCGACAACCTGGCCCTCTTCTACGAGGCCCGGGAGCGCTACGCCGACGCCGAAGCTCTCTTCAAGCGCTCCCTGGCGATCCAGGAACGGGCCTATGGAACCAAGGACCGGCGCCTGGCCCCCACGTTGGAGTCCTACGCCGAGCTTCTGCGCCGGGCCGGGCGGACCGAGGAGGGGAAGGCTCTGCGGGCCCGTGTCGAAGCATTGAGAGGCCCGCGGAAAAACACCCCATGACGGTGTTCCGGCTGCGCGCCCAGCTCCTGTTCATCGTCGCATTCCTGCAGCTCTTCGCCTTGGGCGTAGGGCTCGCCTACCGGCTGCAGATCGGGGCCGTGGACCGGCTGGAGAGCTCCCTGGAGGAAGACCTCGCGGTCCTGGCGCGGCTGCCTCGCCTGCGGGAGAACCTGCGGCGCCTGGACCAGCTGGCAAAGGATTATTTGACTTCCGGTTCCATGCGCCGGCTGGAGGAGCGCAACCAGGTCCTGCTCGACGACCGCCGGCTCTTGGAGGATATCGCCCAAAGGCTTTCCCCGCAAAAGCGGGAGCGCTTGCTCAGGGAGCTGGAGAGCAAGCTCGCGGACTACCTCTCCCAGCAGAACCCTTGGATCGAGCGCAAGGCGGCCGGCGCCCTTTCCCGGGCCAACGCGGTCCACCTCGCGGCCCGGCGGGCGCCTTTCGACGACATCATCGCCCGCGTGGCCGCGATGACCGATGAGAACGTGGCCGATATCCTGGCCCAGCAGAGGGCCGTGCGCGGAGCCACGCGCGCCACCTTCCTCGTCATCGTGCTCACCGGGCTCGCCGCCGGCGCCCTGCTGGGCTTCTTCCTTTCCCGCACCCTCATCGGTCCCATCGCCCGGCTTCAGCGGGCCGCCGGGGAGTGGCGGCTCGGAAAGGCCTGGGAGATGCCTCCGGAACCCGGCAGCCCGGAGGTTCTCGACCTTCAGCGCTCCGTCCAGGAGATGTCCCGCCGGCTCAACGACCAGTACGAGGCCCTGGCCAAGCTGGAACGCCTCAAGACGCGGTTGGTGGCCATGGTGAGCCATGAGTTCAACAACTCCTTGGGCATCATGATGAGCGTCCTGGCGCTTCTGAAAGGCCAAGGGGGGGAGGATGTCCGGAAGGAAAAGAGGGATGAGTATCACGAGATATTGAGCTCCCAGGTGCGTTCCATGGCCCTGGCCTCGGCCAATCTCTTGAACATGGCGCAGGTGGAAGAGGGAAAGCTCAAGGTGCTCAAGCGCCGCGTCGAGCTGGGCGCGCTCCTGCTCGAGGGCGTAGAGCGCATGGAGGTCCTGGCCCAGCTCAAGGAGATCGGCCTGCGCACGGAGTTCCCGGCCGGGCCCGTTTGGGTGCTCGCCGATCCGGACGCCTTGAGCCTGATCGTCAATAATCTCGTGAGCAATGCCATAAAATATACTCCCCCGCGAGGCCGAGTCGAGGTGGGCTTCGGCGCGGAATCGGCCGGTCCGGGGAATGTCCGCATGTGGGTGCGCGACACGGGCATAGGGATCGCCGCCGGGGACAAGGAGCGGATCTTCTCGGGCTTTTTCCGCACCGAGGAGGGCAAGAAGGCCGCGAAGGGCTTCGGCATCGGCCTGACCCTGGTGAAGTCGCTGGTGGAAGCCCACGGCGCCGAGCTGGCCCTGCAGAGCGAGCTGGGCCGCGGATCGACCTTCTCCTTCACGCTTCCCGTCCAAGCCGACCCCGGCCTCGGAAAGCAAGCCGCCTAAGCGCTATTGCGCCGGCAGGGTGAAGCGGAACGTGGTCCCCCGCCCCGGCTCGGATTCCACCCAGATGCGCCCGCCATGCTTGTCCATGATCTTGCGGCAGAGGGCCAGGCCGATGCCGGTCCCCGGGTACTCCTTGCGGCTGTGCAGGCGCTGGAAAGGGCGGAAGAGCTTGTCGTAGTCGCGGGGATGGATGCCGATGCCGTTGTCCCGGACCGCGAATTCCCACTCGCCGCCCCGGCGCCGGGCCCCCACGTGCACGCGGGGGAGCTCCTTCCCCCGGAACTTCAGGGCGTTGCCCACCAGATTCCGGAAGACGCTTTCGACGAGCGCCGGGTCCGCCGGCAGGGTCGGCAGGGGGTCGGCCGCCGCCTGGGCTCCGCTATCCTTGAGGGCGAACTCCAGGTCGGAGAGCGCCGACTCCAGGGCCCGGTTCATGTCCACGGGGACGCGGCGGAGCTCCCCCCTGCCGGCCCGCGAATACTGCAGGAGGCCGTCGATGAGCTCCTGCATGCGGACCGCTCCGTCGACGATGAGGCCGATGTAGCGGCCGGACTCCTCGTCGAGGCGGCCGTCGCAGTGCTCGGCGAGAAGCTCGGAGAAGCCCCGGATCTTGCGCAAGGGCTCCTGCAGGTCGTGCGACGCCGCGAAGGCGAAGGATTCGAGCTCCTCGTTGGAGCGTCTGAGCTCCTCGGCCATGCGGGCCTCGCCGACGAGGTCGCGCAGCCTCTTGGTCATGCCCCGGATCAGGAGGGCGCCCGCGAGGAGCGCCGCGGCCACCACCGCGAGGGTGGACGCGGCGGCTTTCCAGACGGCGAGCCGGGCCTCGCGCCTTGCCCGGGCCATGGATATCCCGACCCTCACCCGGCCGATGGCGGACGCCGCGGGTGCCTCGCGCGGGAGTATGGAAGCCTCCGATTCCAACCGGCCGCCCTTTGGATCGCCCCTCCCCGCGCGCTCCAGGCGCACGCGGCCTTGGGAGTCGCTCACCCGCACGAAGACGATGTCCCTGTCCTCCAGGAAGGGCGAGACGGCCCGGTCAAGTTCGTCGATGGACTCCAGGCTCAGCGGCACGAAAGCCGCGCGCGCGGTGAACCGGGCCACGCTTTGCGCTTTCCCGGAGAGGGATTCCATGGCGGCCCGCCGGGCCTGCAGGGTAAAGAAAACGGCGCAGAGGCTCCCGACTCCCAGGATGGAGATTCCCAGCACGCCCACCATCCTCCGGGTGAAGCGGGTCCACTTGAGCTCCATTTCCATCAGGGCGCCGCCCTCCAGCGAGGCCGATGGACATCCACGCCGAAGCGCCGGGACAGGGCGCGGTGGTAGAGGATCGTCCCTCCCGGGGGGGCCGTTTCGAAGCGGGGGAGCGGAGCCGAGTCTCCCGAGGCCAGGAGCTTCAAGATGGACTGGAAAGCCTTCTCGGCGAGCCGCTCCGGATCGGCCCGCGAGCAGAGCAGGGCGCCCCGGCTCACCTCCCAGGCCCCGGCCCCGATGAGCGGAACGCCTTGGGATAAGGACCGCTCCACGGCGTACTCGAAGCCCGCTCCGCGCGCGAGGAGGGGGTCTCCCAGGACCCAGAGCGCCGCCGAGTCCCGCAGGAGGGAACGCACGGCGGGGACGATCTCCTCACGGCTCTCGATCTTCCGGCCCGAGACCGGGATGGACCGCTTGCGGGCCGCCTCGCCGATGAGCGCGGCCGCCGGCTCATAGCCTCCGGTATAGAGGAGCCCCAGTCCCTTGCGCAGGCGCCCCCCCGCCGCGTCGAGCGCGTCCTCCTCGCTGTAGGACATCAGCCAGAACGTCCGGGACTGGGAAAGAAGCTTCCCTCTCGCCGCCGAGACTCCGATGAAATACGCGGCGAGATTCTCCATCTCGCGCGCCAGGACCTCGACCGGGCCGTCGCCGACCAGGACGGTGAGGTCCGACGCCTGGGCCGAGGCGAGGAGCTTCCCCTTCAGGATCGGGTCCGACGCGTCCTCGAGCCCGATCCGAAGAGATCGGGGCGAGGAGACCCCGTGCAGCCTCTTGAGCAGGGCCCGGGCCAGCTCCTCATCCGGGAGACTTCCGGCCTCCACGATCACCGCGACCCTGGGCTCGCCCAGGGAGAGGGCGGGCAGAAGGGGGAGAAAGGCCCCCCACAAGGCCAAAGCCGTCCGGCGCATCCGTTCCTCCATCAGAAGGTGATCACCAAGCCCAGCGTCACCCCATCCGCGTCGATATGTATCTCTCCGCCCTTGCTCTCCATCGGCAGCAGATAGAAAAGGCGGATGTATTCCGCTTTCAGGACCAGGCCGCTCGCGGCGCGCAGGGCCAGCCCGGCGCTGTGGCTGCGCAGGAGTTCCCGGGAGCCCGACCCATCCTTGGTCCGGGTCAGGTAATACTCCATCTGCGCGAAGGGGACCAAGGGCAGGCCGCGCGGCCCGCTCAACGCATAAGATAAGGAGCCGAGGAACCCCGTCGTCCGCCAGTCCGGGCCGCCGACCGCGTCCTTGAAGCCCTCGTCTCCCTCCGCCTCCATCCGCAGGCCCTCGACGACCGCGTCCAGCCCGGCCGCTCGCGCGCGGGCGTGGAGGCTCATCATCTGCAGGGCATTCGTGCCGGAGGAGTCCCACTCCCCCCGGTAGTAGGAGAATCCGGCCTCGGAGTTCCCGCCGGAGAGCCTCGCCCGGCCGCCCCAGGCGGGCTTGTGGTTGGCGTCGGAAGCCCGCAGGCTGTTGGCCAGGGACAATCCCAGCGGCGTGGGCTCCCGCAGGTGGTTCTTGGTCCCGGCCACGGGGCCGTAGCCGTTGACCGCGAAAAACGAGAGCTCCGGCGTGAAGGACTCTCCCGGGAATCTCCTGCTCGCCGAGACCCCCCAGTCCGAGATGGGCAGTCCCAGGATGGAGGCCGTGAAGACGGGAGGATTGACGGGGTCCCGATGGAACGGGTAGAAGCGGTTCTCGTTGTAATAGCCCAAGGGGAGCATGAACCTTCCGGCTTTGAGGGAGGTGTTCGGCAGGGCCGAGTAATCCAGGTAGGCGTACTGCATGCGGGTCTGGCCGACCTGCGCCCCGATGTCCCGGTAGCTGAGGTCCATCTGAAAATCGAGGCCCTCGCGCAATTCCGTGGTCGCGAAGAGCCCGACCGCATCGGCCCGGAAGCTCTGGGAGTGCGCCTCCCCTTCCTCGGCCTTCAGGGCTTTGAGCGCGGCCGGGGTCCCCGCTATCCTCGCCCGGGTGAGCAAGGACCAGCGCAGGTCCCCGTAGCCGGTGAACGCGACCCGGGCCGAGGCCGGAGGGGCCGCGCAAAGGACTAACGAGCACAGCCAGGCGTTGCGCCATCCGTTGGTCATCGTTCGCCTCCCGTTCAGGCCGGGTATTTGCCCGCAATGTAGTCGCGCAGCATCCGGTTCTCCACCTGCGTCTCGCTGATGTGCGCTTTCACGACGTCCCCGATCGAGATGATCCCGGCCAGCTCCTTGCCCGCCATGACCGGCAGATGGCGTATGCGGTTCTGGGTCATGATGGACATGACGTAGGCCACGTCGTCGGCCGGGAGACCGACGATGAGGTCGGCGCTCATGACCTCGGAGACGGAGACCAGCTCGAGGCGCAGGCCGCCGCGCCGGGCCTCGCGCACGATGTCCCGCTCGCTGAGGATGCCGACGAGCCGTCCCTCGTCGAGGACCACGAGGGCGCCTATGCCGTGCTCGGCCAGGGCCG
>CAYWAR010000116.1:0-7436 GCA_964455765.1 uncultured Elusimicrobia bacterium | reverse complement strand
CGATGCCCTCCAAAGAAAGGATAGGCACATAGACCAGCATGATGATGAGAAGTCCCATCGAGACAGGCTTGACCACCTCCACCGCGGCGTCGAGGAATAGGGCCAAGCGCTCTGAGGCGTCGAGCTTCCCTTCGTGCTCCTCCAAGCGGCGCAAGGCGTTTTCGATCATCACGACGGCCCCGTCGACGAGCAGGCCGAAGTCGATGGCGCCCAGGCTCATGAGACTGGCGGAGACGCCGAACCACCTCATGCCGATCGCGCCGAAGAGCATCGAGAGCGGGATCGCCAGCGAAACGAAAAGCGCCGCCCGGATATTGCCGAGGATGAGGAGCAGCACCACGACCACGAGAGCCGCGCCCTCGGCGAGATTCTTGACCACGGTCTTGAGGGTCGCGTTGACCAGGAAGCTACGCGTATAGAGCGGCGTGATCTGCACCTCGGGAGGAAGAGGCGCGTCTTTAAGCGCCTGCTGCGCGTCCAGGGCCACCTGACGGGAGTTCGCCCCGCTCAGCATCAGCACGGTGCCCAGGACGGTCTCCTCTCCCGCAAAGGTCGCCCCGCCCATGCGCTGGGAATAGTCCTCGCGCACGTCTGCCACGGCGGAGAGCGGAACCGGCTTGCCTCGCACGTCCAGCTTGATCGGGACCCCGCGTATCTCATCCAGGCTCCGCAGGCGGCCGGAGGTGCGCACGATCACCTGCCGACCCTTGGGCTGGATGTAGCCGCCGCCGAAGTTCTCCCCGAGCCCCTCCAACCTTTCCGCGACCTGCTCGATGGTCACGCCGACTTTGTCGAGCTTTTCCGGGTGCAACTCGATGTGGATTTCCTTCTTGTAGCCTCCGGTGGAATCCACTTCGGCGACGTTCTTGACACTGCGCTTGAGGTAGGGCGCGATGATAAAGTCCTGGATGGTCCGAAGATAGAGCAGTCTCTCCGTGTCGGGCTTGGCGGAGAGCGCCGTTCCCGGCTTGGCCAGCACCGTGTACATGAGGACCTCGCCCAGGCCCGTGCTGATCGGGGCAAGCTCCGGGGAAAGGCCCACCGGCAGCTCGCCGCGCGTACCCTGCAGCCTCTCCGACACCTGTTGCCGAGCCCAGTAGATGTCGGTGCCGTCCTCGAAGATCACGACCACTTGAGACAGCCCATACTTCGAGAGCGATCGGACGTCCTTGACCCCGGCGATGCCGCTCATGTCCGTCTCGATGGGGAAGGAGACGGTCTTCTCGATCTGCTCCGGATCGAGCGCCCCCGTCTTCGTGTTGACCACCACCTGCACCGGCGTGATGTCGGGAACGGCGTCGACGGGAGTGACCGACACGGCATAGAGGCCGAGCAGCGAGCCCGTCGCGAAAAAGAGGATGACCGTGAGCCGGTTCTTGAATACCCACTCCAATAATCGTGTCATGTTGTTCTCCTAAAACGTGCCCAGCCGGGCCAACGCGTCCTGTTCCCCGGCGGCGGTCAAGACTTCGGCGGCCTTGGCCACGAGGTTCATTTGGGCTTCGAGCACGCGGCCATAGGTCTCGGCCGCGGAGTCGTCTAACTCCAAGAAGGTCAGAAGGTCGATCTGCCCCTTGCGGAAGCCCTCCTCGGCCTCTCGGAGTTGAGCCTCGAGCTCGGGGAGGATGGTCTGCGGGTATTGCTCAACGACCCGGCGTGCCGCCTCGTATTCCACGAGGGCCCGGGAGAACTCGGCCTTGAGCTTTTGCTCGGCGAAGCCCAATAGCCGCTCTTCGGCCAGCTTCTTCTGGTCCGCGCTCCTGACCCCAGATCGGTTGGCGTTCCAGGAGGGAAGTGCCAGGCTCAGGCCCACGCCGTAGTTCCTCTCGGTTTCGGCGGCTCTGCCCTCCTCAATGGACGCGATGAGGGAGGGCTCGGGGAGGCCATCCCTTGAGGCCAAGGTCCTCTCTAGGCCCGCGCTCTTGACGGCAAGTCTTTGAAGCCGCAGATCAGGATTGTTCTCCAGCGCTCGGGCAGACCATTCGTTTTCGGCGAGCCCGGTCGTTCCCGAAAACCATGGGACTTCGATTTCAGGGTATTCTCCGGAGGCGAGCGGCACGTAGGTCTTAAGCTTTTCGAGCGAGGCCCTAAATCCCGCCTGGTTTTGTATCGCGTCGGAGACCAAAGTCTTCAGCCGGTTCTGCACGACACGGCTCTCGGCCTTGCGCTGCGGGGTCACGAACGGACGTCCCGAGAGGAACTCCCGGATGAGATCGAAGCGCTTTTGGCGATTTTCCACGAAGGCTGCCCTGCGGCGGCCGGCTGCGTACTCGTAGGCCAACTGGGCGACGCTGAGAGTGACCGAGATCCGGGAAGCGCCTCGCTGGACGCGCCACGACTCGGATTCGAGGTCGAGGATGCCGCTTCGCAGGCTTTGCTTGCCCAAAAGCGGAACGAGCGGCTGGGCGAAGGCCAACTCGTAGCGCGAGCCGCCGAGGTCCGCCTCCTTCCTGCGTCCGACGGCGAAGTCCACCGACGCGCCGGGCCACACCCGAGCCTGGGCGGCGGAAAGGCGTTTCTCCTCGATGCGCGCGTCCTGCGAACCAAGGAGTCGGGTGTGCTGGAGGGCGAGCCCCACAAGCTCGGGCAAACCATACTTCGGTCCGGGACTTTCTCCCTTTTGCTCGGGTGCGATGGCTTGGCCCGCCGCCGGGCCGGCTCCAAGAACGATGATCAATAAAAAAGCGATGGTTTGCGACGATCTCATAAAATGGTCCTCCTTCGAACTGCCCTAACAAGCGACGGCATGCCTGGCGGTTTGCGGACTGTGGCCGGCTCCGCCGGATCCAAGCAAGCCGGCCGACAGGACGCCGAGGTTCCGCGCTGTTGCAGACGGGACGGCTTAGGGGCGCGTCCTAAGCGGAGGATTCGGGAGGGTGAAAAATCGCCTTTGGAAGGAGACGCATGAACATCATCGGTTCGCGGGGAACGAAAGGCCGGGAGTCCGCATCAACGGCGGAGACGGGACCGGCGCTGACGACTAGATGCGGGCCGCATACGCAGGCATGGCAAGGCGTCGAATAGGGGGAGTCCGAAGCGCAGCCGTTCCTCACATCCTGGAAGGTGTCGCTTGTCACCAATGCGGCCGCGAACAGAATCGAAAACTTGAAAGCTGATTTCATCCGATTTCAGTCTAACATGAACGATCCGGATTTTCAAGACATGGGATCACTAGGGCGTGGGGATGTGCTGGAAGGTCTCCATTAGCCATTGCCCTGTCGCGGTAAATCCCGTGCGCGCTCGATGAGCCTCCAGTTCGCTCAGGACGGCTTCCTTCCGCAAGCGTCCGGCGCGCGCTTCCGCGGCCAGGAAGTCCGCGTCGTCGGGGTCCACCGTCGTCTCATGGCGGGCGATGAGCCCGGAAGCCTCCTGGGTGCGCCGCACGAAGACCAGCGCGGCGTCGTCCCAATGCACGAGCGCCCACCGCTCCCTGGGAAATAGGAAGGTCCATGGCGAGCGCTGGACCTCGAGGGCATTCCCTTGAGGATCGACCGCGACCCCTGCGCCCGCATGGGGGACCAACGCGGTCCCCACCGCGTTGCGCGCGAGAAGCGCGTGGAACGCCTCCGTGTCCCTCAACGCCCCGGCGGCCTGCGCCTGGAGGCCGTGGAAAAGATAGCGCCCGT
The DNA here is from genome assembly GCA_964455765.1 of uncultured Elusimicrobia bacterium. Lineage (GTDB taxonomy): Bacteria > Elusimicrobiota > Elusimicrobia > UBA1565 > UBA1565 > CAYHRV01. The sequence continues at coordinate 3,810 of CAYWAR010000116.1, read as the reverse complement.
CGCAGAAAACAGGCGCCTCCCCCCGGAGGCGCCAACTGAGGAAGCCGCCCAGCGCGCAGTCATTGTAGAGGGCGCCCGGCGGACGCTCCCGCTCCAGGAAGGCGCAGGCGCGCTCCGGCAGGCGCGCCCAGGGCACGGGACTTCGGAAATCCCGGCGCAGGGCGGGAGCGGCGCACCATAGGGCCAGAGCGAACGCGGCGGCGGCGCAGGAGCGGCCCAGCCATGGGATTTTCAAGCCGCCGAGGCTTCGGAAAACGAAAGGCGAAGCCAGGAGCGCGAAATAAACCGGATAACGGACCTGCCGCGATGAGAAAAGGGCGATGCCGGCGATGATCGGCGCCCAGAAGCGCGCTTCCCGATCCCCTCTGATGAGTCCCCGGGCCAGGAATCCCAACGCCGCAAGAAGCAGTGCCCAATAGACCGGGTATTCCCCGAGGCGCAGGGACCGCCACTCCTCGATCGCGCCGGCGCCCGCCGCCCCGGCCTCGCGGACATGCAGGAGCAACACCTTATAAACCCCGATGCCGTAGGGGTTGACCAGCGCGGCGGCGATGGAAGCGGCTAAAGCGAACATGAGCGGGCGCGCGCCGCGCGCCGATGGACCGCCGCCGGCGCGTTCTTCCCATAAGATGCCGGCGGCCGCCAGCGCCAACAGTCCCAGGCCCACGGCGAATCCGGCGTGCAGATTCGCCCAAAGAGCGGTCAGCGCGGGCAGGGCCCACAACGCGGCGAGGGCGCCGGTTTCGCGCCACCTCAGAACGAGGGCCAGGAAGAGCGGGGCGAGCGCGAGGCTCGCCAGTTCCGGACGCTCGAAAGCGCGCGTGCGGACCAAGGCCAGGGCGCAGGCCGCGCCCAGAAGCGCCGAGCCCTCGCCCCCTTCCCGCGCGCGAGAGAGCCGGTAGACCTGCCACACGGCGAGAGCGCCGAGCCCGGCCTTCATCCACACGATAGCCTGGAAGCCCCCGGCCCGGTGGGCGAGATAGGTGAGGATCTGGAAGAGCCACTCGAAATCCACCCAGGGGGCCCGCGCGAGGGTGTGGGAGAACGGGTCGTTCCTAAGGAAGGCGCCGTGCTCCCACATCCACCGCCCGGAGGCCAGATGCCACCAGAAATCGTAGCTCGCCAGCGGCGTCGCCAGCGTCAATAAGGAAACGGCGCATACGACCAGCCCGGACCACTCCAGTCGTTTCATCCGGCCGTAATTTAGCTTAATTCTCCCCGGACCGCGAGAAAATGCGCGCGCATTTTATCGCGATTCCGGTCCCACACCCGAAATTGCTAGCATGGGCGCGATGAAACTCGTCACCTTCTGCGCCAAGGAGTCCCCACAGCAGCGCCTGGGCGCCGTTCTCCGCGACAAGGTGCTCGACCTATCGGCGGCCACCGACGGCCGCCTTCCCACGCGGATGCTGGAATTCATCGAGCGCTCCGCCGACCACCTCCCCCTGGCCCGGGAAGCGGTCAAGACCCCCAAGGACTCGGCCCTCTTCCCCCTCGCGGAGGTCCGTCTCAAAGCCCCCCTGCCCGACCCGCCCTCGCTTAAGGATTTTTTCGCCTTCGAAGCCCATGCCCAGGCCGGAGCCTCGCGCAGAGGAGAGTCCTTGCCCGCCGAGTGGTACGAATTGCCCGCCTACTACAAGGGCAATCCCCGCGAGGTGTACGGCCCGGAGGAGGTCATCCCCTGGCCCTCCTACACCCGGCGGCTGGATTTCGAGTGCGAGATCGCCTGCGTGGTCGGCCGCGAAGGCCGGGACCTCACCCCGGAACAGGCCGCCTCCCACCTCTTCGGGTACATGATCTTCAACGACTTCTCGGCCCGGGACATCCAGAAAAAAGAGATGACCAACCGGATGGGCCCGGCCAAGAGCAAGGATTTCGCCAACGCCTTCGGCCCCTGGCTCGTGACCGCCGACGAGGTGGACCCGGCCAGGGACTTCTCCATGTCCATCCGGGTCAACGGAAACCCCTGGTCCGAAGGCTTCTTCCGGGACCAGTACTGGGGATTCCCCCTCATGCTCTCGCATGTCTCCCAGTGCGAGACCCTTTACCCGGGGGATATCTTCGGCTCCGGGACTTTCTACAAGGGCTGCGGACTGGACCTCGACCGCTGGCTCAAGCCGGGCGACGTCATCGAGCTGGAAGTCCCGGCCCTGGGGATATTGCGCAGCGTGATCGGCAGTCCCAAGGAACAGCGTGAATTGAACTATCGGAAGGCCGGACCCCCGGCGGGGGTCCCGGCAAAGGAATGATCCTAAAATACGGCATCATCCCCCACAACGAGCGGTCCCCCCGCAGGGGGGACCGCTAGCGTGCGCCGCGGAAAAGTCCCCGCGACTCCGCACACGGAGTTCTACGCCCTCAAGGGCGTGCTCTCCTTGGAGGAGATACACGGGACATTCGGGTTCTCGGGGCCCTATTCCCGCAAGATGCATCTGCGCTCCTATCCGACGGACCAAGCGGCCCCTCCCCGCCCCGGGGATTTCAACCTCACCCCCAGGCGGGCCAAGGATACGACGCTCCAGCCCTATCACTTGCGCACCGGCGCCCTGCCTTTCGGCGGGGACGCCCTTCGCGGACGCAAGCCTCTCCTCTTCGGCCCGACCATGACCGTCTCCATCTCCAAGCCGAAGCGCTCCATGGCGGAGGGCGTCTTCTTTCGAAACGGCGAGCGCCATGAGCTCTACTTCGTCCAGGAGGGCTCGGGGACCCTCGCCTCGGAATACGGGGAGCTCCCTTTTCGCCCGGGACTCTATCTCGTCGTCCCCAAGGGCGCCACCTACCGTATCGAGCTCTCCTCGGAGAGCGCGGTCTTCCTCATCATCGACTCCCTTTATCCCATCCATTTCCCGCCCCACTATCTGAACTCCCAGGGACAGTCCACGCTCATGGCCCCCGTCGTGGAGACCGAGATCGAAGCCCCGGTCTTCCGCGCTCCCAAGGACCAAGCCGGACGGTTCGCGGTGGACACGGCCCATGGCGGAGGCCGCGTCACGCGCCTGACCCTGGGCCATCACCCCTTCGACCTGGCGGGCTGGGAGGGCTCCCTCTACCCCTTCGCTTTCGACATCAAGAACCACCACGGCATCGCGCGGGAGATCCACACGGCCCCTCCCCTGCACCAGACCTTCCAGTCCGGCCAAGCCCCGCACAACGGCTTCGCGGTCTGCTCCTTCGTCCCCCAGATGGAAGGCTGGCATCCCAGGGAGGTCCCGGCGCCCTACGCCCACCAGAACGTGGATTGCGACGAGGTCATGTTCTTCTCCAACGCGAGCTACACCGCGCGCAAGGGCGTCATCGGGCCTGGCTCCATGACCTTCCATCCGGGCTCGCTGCCTCACAGCCCGCAAGGCGCGGCCGCCCTGCGGTCCCTGGCGGAGCGGGGCAAGCTCAACACGCGGCGGGCGGTGATGCTCGACACCTTCTTCGAGAGCCTTTCTCTCACCGAGACGGCCTTCCAGTGCCGAGACAAGGAGTACGCCCTCTCCTGGCACGCGCCGGCGCAAAACGCGGGCGGGACGCTCCATGGAACTTGACCCGTCGGCCCTCTCCATCCCGGACCGCTACGGCCTGATGATCTCCGTCATCCAGCCCCGCCCCATCGCCTGGGTCTCCACCCAGTCCAAGGCCGGCGCCCTGAACCTGGCCCCCTTCAGCTTCTTCACGGGCATCACCGCCGAGCCCTTCTCCCTCTGCTTCGCGCCGGTCTCCAACCGCGACGGAAGGAAGAAGGACACTCTCCTCAACATCGAGGAGACCGGCCAATTCGTCGTCAATGCGGCCACGGAGGACAACGCCGATAAGATGAACCGG
>CAYWAR010000115.1:0-7447 GCA_964455765.1 uncultured Elusimicrobia bacterium | reverse complement strand
CCAGCAGCAGAGGCTCTGCATCGCCCGCGCCCTGGCCGTGGAGCCCGAGATGCTCCTGCTCGATGAGCCCTGCTCCGCCCTCGACCCCATCGCCACGGGCCGCATCGAGGAGACGCTCCTCGAGCTCAAGGGCGGCCTCACCCTCGTGATCGTGACGCACAATATGCAGCAGGCCGCGCGGGTCTCGGAGCGGACGGCCTTCCTGCTCATGGGGGAGCTCGTCGAGTTCGACGAGACCCAGACGCTATTTACCCGGCCCTCCGACCGCCGCACCGAGGACTACATCACCGGCAGGTTCGGCTGAGAGGTTCCGATGAAAAGGCATTTCGAGGAGATAGAGCAGGGACTCAAGGAGCAGGTGCTGGGCATGGGCGCCGTGGTCGAGGAGATGATCCACCTGGCGGCCAAGGGGCTCTTGGAGCGCAAAGAGGAGCCCCTGCGCGAGGTCCATGAGCGCGAGAAGCGCGTCAACCGGCTCCACATCGACATAGACGAGGGCTGCTTCAAGCTCCTGGCCCTGCACCAGCCCGCGGCCCAGGACCTGCGCTTCGTGATGGCCGTCGTCAAGATCAATTCCGACCTGGAGCGCATCGGGGACCAGGCGGTGAACGTGGCGCAGAGCACCGCCGTGCTGCTCAAGCAGCCCCCCTTGGCGCGCAAGCTCCTAGACATCCCCCGCATGAGCGAGCTCGCGTCCTCCATGCTCAAGGACAGCCTCGACGCCTTCGCCCGCAAGGACGCGGAGCTCGCGCGCTCGGTCGTGCGCCGGGACACCGAGGAGGACAAGCTCAAGAGCGAGGCCTTCCACGAGCTCATGCACATCATGCAGTCGGATTCCTCGACCATCCAAAGGGCCTTGGGCCTCATCCTCATCGCCCGCAATCTGGAACGCATCGCCGACCACGCGACCAACGTGGCCGAGGACGTGATCTTCATGACGCTGGGCAAGGACATCCGCCACCACGCCGAGGAGTAGGGCGGTCAGCGTTTCGGGGGAAGGCGGACGGTGCGGAGTTCCTCGAGCATGTCTCGGGCGCCCTTGCCCAGGCATTGGCCGCCGTCGCTGACGATCACTTCGCCTGCGATGTTGCGCCCGAGCTCGGAAGCCAAAAATAGGACCAGGGCGGAGACGTCCTCCTCGGCGCCGAAGCGTCCGGCGGGCACCGAGGAGAGCACCTTGGCGCGCATCCCCTCCGTGGGCCAGAGCCTCTCCCGGGTCTGAGGCACGTCGATGGGCCCGGGCGATATGGCGTTGACCAGGACCCCGCGCCCCGCCCATTCCGCGCCGAGACTGCGGGTGAGCGCCACCACCCCGGCCTTGGCGCTCGCCGAGGGGGCCAAGCCGGGCGCGCCGGTCCAGGCGTAGGCGGCCACGATGTTGATGATGCGCCCGCTGCCGCGTTCGAGCATCCGCCGGCCGAACTCGAGGGAGCAGTGGAAGGCGCCGTCGAGCACGATGTCGAGCACGGTCCTCCAGCGCAGGGGAGAGAGCCGCTCGCTGGGCCGGATGAAATTGGCGGCCGCGTTGTTGACGAGTATGTCCGCCGGGCCGTAGCGCTCGTCGACGGCCTTGGCCAGGGCCCGGACCTGCTTGAAATCGGAGACGTCGCAGGGGAAAGCCGCGGCTTCCCCCCCCGCCTTCCGGATGGAGGCCGCGGCTTCCTCCAGGCGGGGAAGCGTCCGGGCCGCGAGAGCCACCCGGGCGCCCCGCCCGGCGAGGTCGCGCGCGATGACCAAGCCGATGCCCGTCCCGCCCCCGGTGACCACCGCCGTGCGTCCCTGGAGGAGCCCCGGCGAAAAGAGCCCGCTCAATCCCATCTCGGCCTCCGCTTCTCCTTCATGGCGAGCAGGCCTTCCGCCGCCTCCGGCCTCTCGAAGAGCCCGGCGAACTCGGCTTGGGCCTCCCGCCAGGCGGCCTCCTCGTCCGGGAGCGCGACCTTGCGCAGGGACCTCTTGACCGAGGCATAGGCCTTGGGCGGGAGTTTGGCGAGCTTCTCCGCCTCGCGCAGCGCCGCCTCCAGGAATCCCTCCTCCGGCAGCAGGGCGTCCACGAGCCCCGCGTCCAGAGCCTCGCGAGCCTTGAGCGTCTTTCCTTGAAGGACCAGCTCCTTCATGAGGCCCGGCTTGCCGGTCATGGCGCAGGCCAGGCCCAGCAGGGCCGGACCCGGGGTGAGACCGAGGCGGATCTCGCTCAAGGACACTTTCCCGGACTCCGAAAGCCAGCGCCAGTCGCAACCCAGCGCCAGGACGAAGCCGCCCAGCAGGGCCGCTCCTCCCATGGCCGCGGCCGTGGGTTTCGAGCAGGCGGCCAAGGCGCGGTGCGCGGAGGCGATCTTGGAGAACATCTGGCCGCGCTCGGCCGGGGGCAGGGAGAGGATCTCGTCGAGGTCCAGCCCGGGGGAGAAATACTTGGGCAGGGCCGAGGCGACGACGAGGACCCTCACCGAATCGTCCTTGTCCGCGGCCGCGGCCTCGCGGCCGAGGGCCTCGAGCAGCGCGAAGGTCAGGGTGTTGGCCGGAGGGCTATCGAGGAGGATGAGGCGCACCCGGCCATGATCCTCGATTTTGATCATAAGGATCGCCTCAATGACACGACCGATTCAACGCTCGCGGCCGCGCTCGGTCCGGTCACAGCCAGCCTCGTTTTCGGAAGGCGGTGAGCATCCCGAGCGCGAGCGCCAGACAGCAGAGCGCGAAGACCGGGAAGGCGTAGCGCCAGTGCCAGGGGAAGGCCTGGAAATTCATCCCGAAGACGCCGGAGAGGAAGGTCATGGGGATGAAGATCACCGAGATCATGGTCAGCACCTTCATGACCTCGTTGAGGCGGTTGCTCATCGCGGTCATGTAGGTCTCCGTGAGGCCGATGGCCACCTCGCGGTAGGTCTCCAGGATGTCGATGATCTGCACCGTGTGATCGTAGACGTCGCGCAGATAGGTGCGCGTGTTCTCGCTCAAGCACTCGTGCGTTTCGCGCGCCAGGCTGTGGACCATCTCCCGCATGGGCCAGACCGCCCTGCGCAGGAGCAGGAGCTCGCGCTTGACGCGGTGGATCTCGCGCAGAGCGGCCCGGTCGGGGCGCGCGAGCACCCATTCCTCCAGGTCCTCCAAGCGGTCGCCGTAATGCTCGAGGATGGGGAAGATGTGGTCGATGATGGCGTCGAGGAGGGAGTAGACGAGGAAGGAGGCGTCGTTCTGGCGCAGGCGCGAGCCCTTGGTGAGGATGCGCGAGCGGATGGCGTCCCACACGTCCCCGCGCGTCTCCTGGAAGGTGAGCACGGTGTTGTGCCCGAGGAATATGCTGATCTGCTCGCTCTGCAGGCGCCCTTCCTTGAGTTCGATCATCCGGGTCAGGATGAAGAGCCTGGCCTGGAGCTCGCCGGGACCCCCGCCGTAGGCGTCGGCCCTGGGCCGCTGGGGGATGTGAAGGAGGTCCTCGACGGCGAGGGGATGGAGCTGGTATTTCTTGGAAAGGGCCTCGATGACGCGCATGTCCGTGATGCCGTCCACGTTGATCCAGCGCACCGCGGTCCATTCCGGACGGTGCTCGGCGAGGAAGGCCCCGATCTCCGACACCTCCTGCGAGCCGGCCCGCTCCGTCGAGTAATCCATGCAGGTGATGCGGGCCGGTTCCTGCGAGCTCGGCATGCTCGCGAGCTCCTCGAGCTCGATGCCGGCCACGGAGCCTGGCTTGGGCTTCTTGAAGCGCGTGGGCAGGTCCAGCCCGTCGAGCCCCAAGGGGGCGGCCGCGGCGCGGAAAGTCCCGCCGATGAAGCGCTCCAGAACCTTTCGGATACCCATGGTCGTACCCATGATGCCAAATTCGTTATACTTCCTCAATCATGGATACGGCGCCTTCCTCCGCGGAACCCTTGACCCTGCTCGTGCGGGGCATGACCTGCGCCTCCTGCGCGGGGAAGGTCGAGGGCGCCCTGCGCGCGGTCCCCGGGGTCCGTTCGGCTTCCGTGAACCTCGCCACGGAGAAGGCGGCCGTGCTCGGGGACTCCCTCGACGCCCGGGTCCTCGCCGAAGCCGTGGAGAACGCGGGCTACCGCGTGCTCCGTTCCCAAGGCCGCGCGCTGGAGGAGGAAGCGGAAGCGGACCGGGAGGAGGAGCGGCGCGTCCTGGGCCGGGACCTGACGCTCTCGGCGCTGCTCACCGCCCCGCTCGTGCTCCTCTCCATGGCCCACATGCTCCCGAGGGTGGGCGCCGCGGCGCACAACCTATTGGGCCCCTTCGGCTGGAACTTCCTGCTCTGGGTGCTGGCCACCCCGGTCCAGTTCGGGCCGGGCCTGCGCTTCTACCGCGCGGGCTGGAAAGCCCTCGCCGCGCGCGCCCCGGACATGAACAGCCTGGTCATGCTCGGCACCAGCGCCGCCTACCTCTATTCCCTGATGAGCACCCTGCTCCCCCAGTTCCTGCCCGCGGGCGCGGCCCAGGTCTACTACGAGTCCTCGGCCTCCATCATCACCCTGGTCCTGGCCGGCAAGCTCATGGAGTCCTCGGCCCGCCGCCGCGCCGGGGAGGCCTTGCGCCGCCTCTCGGACCTGAGCCCCAAGACCGCGCGCGTGATCCAGGGGGCGGAGGAAGCCGACATCCCGGTGGCGGAGATCGAGCCCGGCGACAGCGTCCTCATCCGCCCGGGAGAGCGCATCCCCTGCGACGGCATCGTCATCGAGGGGAGCAGTTTCGTCGACGAATCCATGCTGAGCGGGGAGGCGGTCCCCGTGGAGAAGGGGCCCGGCGACCTCGTGACCGGCGGGACGGTCAACGGCCTCGGCTCTTTCTGCTTCAGCGCCCGGGCCGTGGGCGAGGACACCGTGCTCTCCGGCATCATCCGCCTGGTCGAGGCCGCCCAGCAGGGCAAGCCCCCCATCCAGCGCGCGGCCGACGCCCTCATCGGCTATTTCGTCCCGGCCGTCCTCCTCGCCGCCTTGGCCGCCTTCTTCGCCTGGCTCTCCTTCGGCCCTCCTCCCTACCTGGACTCCGCTCTCCTGCACGCGGTGGCCGTGCTCATCGTGGCCTGCCCCTGCGCCATGGGCTTGGCCACGCCGACCGCGGTCCTCGTGGGCACCGGCCGCGCCGCGCAGTTGGGGATCATATTCCGGGACGCCCGCGCGCTGGAATCCCTCGCCGAGGCCGACATCGTGGCCTTCGACAAGACCGGAACGCTCACCGAGGGGAAGCCCGCCCTCGCGGAAGTCATACCGCTCTCCGGCATCCTGCGCGGCGTCGCGCTCTCCCTGGCCGCGGCCGTGGAATCCCGCTCGGAACATCCCTATGCCCGGGCCATCGTCTCGGCCGCCGCCCTCGAAGGGGTCGCGGCCGACCCGCCGAAAGGCTTCGAGGCCCTTCCCGGCTCGGGTGTCCGGGCGCGGGTGGGAGACAAGAGCGTGGTGGTGGGAGCCCGGCACCTGATGGAGGAGATCGGGGCGGACTTCTCCGGGTTCTCGGAGCGCGTCGAAGAGCTCTCGTCCTCCGGCAAGAGCGTGCTCTACCTGGCCGTCGACGAGCGGCCCGCGGCCCTCCTCGCGGTGGCCGACCCCATGCGGGAGGGCGTCCGGCGGGCCGTGGCGGAGCTCAAGGACTCCGGCCGGCGGGTGGTCCTCCTCACCGGGGATTCGGAGTCCACGGCCGCGGCCGTGGCCGCGGCGGCCGGGATCGAGGACATCTCGGCCGCGCTCTCGCCGCAGGGCAAGGCTGCCGCGGTCCGCCTCCTTCAGAGGGAAGGCCGCGTGGTCTTCGTGGGAGACGGCATCAACGACGCCCCGGCCCTGGCCCAGGCCGAGGTGGGGGTGGCCGTGGGCTCGGGCGCGGACGTGGCCGTGGATACCGCCGAGGTGGTGCTCCTGGGCGCGCGGCCCGAGTCCGTGCCGCGCGCCATCGCCCTCTCCGAGGGTACGGTCCGCTGCATACGGCAGAACCTCTTTTGGGCTTTCTTCTACAACGCCCTGCTCATCCCCGTGGCCGCCGGAGTCTTCGAGCCCTGGCTGGGGATCTCCCTGAGCCCCATGCTCGCGGCCGCGGCCATGAGCCTCTCGAGCGTCTTCGTCGTGGCCAACTCCCTGCGCCTTCGCTCCGTTAATTTGCTTTAATCCCCGTCCTTATCCGCGACGCCACCGCATGGGAATGGGGGACGCAAGACCGTCATCAGGAGTCAGACATGGAACGCGCAACGGAAGGGCTTCCCCTCAAGCAGGACGAGGGCATGTGGACGTTCGACAATCCGCCGCTCACGCTTCTGCGGCGGCATTACGGCTTCCTACCCGACCCTCCCTGGCTCGACCGGGTGCGCCTGGCCTCCGTGCGCTTCAACGACGGCGGCTCCGGCTCCTTCGTGTCCTCCCGCGGCCTCGTCCTCACCAACCACCATGTGGCGCTGGGCCAACTGCAGAAGATGTCCCGCGCCGGGAAGGATTTCGTCAAGGACGGCTTCCTCGCGCGCGGCCCCGCCCGGGAGAAGCGCTGTCCGGACCTCGAGATCAACCAGCTGGTCTCCTTCGAGGAGGTCACCGCCCGCGTGAACGCGGCCATCGACCCCAAGGCCCCGGAGAGCGCCCAGAACGAACAGCGCAAGGCGGAGACCTCCCGCATCGAGAAGGAATCGGCCGAAGCCACCGGCCTGCGCTCCGATGTCGTGGAGCTCTATCAGGGCGGCGAATATTGGCTCTATCGGTTCAAGAAATACACGGATGTGCGGCTGGTCATGGCCCCGGAGCTGGAAGCCGCCTTCTTCGGCGGGGACCCCGACAACTTCACCTATCCCCGCTACGCCCTGGATTTCGCCTTCTTCCGCGTCTATGAAGCAGGCAAGCCCGTGCGCCCCGCCCATTTCTTCCCCTTCAGCGCGAAGGGCGCGGGCGAGGGAGAGCTCTGCTTCGTCACCGGGCACCCCGGTTCCACGGACCGCCTCCTCACCCTTTCCCAACTGCGCCTGCAGCGGGACACGCTGATGCCGGCGCGCCTGGGATTCTTGCGCGAACGCCGGCAAGGCCTCGCGCGCTACGCCGCGGGCGGCGCGGAACGCGCCCGGCGCGCGCAAGACCTCGTCTTCCGGGTGGAGAACTCCATCAAGGCCATGGAGGGCGAATACGAGGGCCTCCTGGAGCCCAGGACGCTGGAGGCCAAGGAGGAGGAGGAGCGCATCCTGCGCAGGCGGGCGCACTCCGACCCGGCCCTTCAAGCGTTCTCAGGGTCCTGGGACCGCGTGGAGAAAGCGCAGGCCGAGCTCGGACGCCGCTATCGCGAGCTTTTCTTCCGGAAACTGCACGGCCACGCGCTCATGGGCATCGCGGACACCGTGGTCCGCTATGTCTCGGAGGTCCGCAAGCCCAACGAGAAGCGCTTCGAGGAGTACCGGGACTCGGGCCTGGAATCCCTGCACCTGCGCCTCTATTCCCCGGCCCCGGTCTACCCCGACCTGGAAGCGGCCATGCTGGCCCAAGGGCTC
>CAYWAR010000114.1:0-7451 GCA_964455765.1 uncultured Elusimicrobia bacterium | reverse complement strand
TCGCTCCTTGTTTCGCTCCAAAATCGTCTCCGGCAAAGTGGGTCATTTAATCTTTTACGAGCCCTAAGGGGTTGTGAAACAATAATATGGAGCGCGTAGCCATCATCGGCGTGGGCCAGACCGCATTCGCCGCGGACCGCCGGGACATCACCTTCGCGGAGCTGGTCCACGAGGCCGTGGGCGCGGCCCTGGCCGACTCGGGCCTGGGCCTGGCGGAGGTGGAGAACATCGTCACCGCCTCCAACGATTTCTGGGACGGGCGCACGATATCGAGCATGGCCGTGGGCGACGCCGCGGGCGCGGCCTTCGGCGGAGGCAAGAATATCTCCACGGTGGAGGGCGACGGCGCCTCGGCCATGGTTTACGGCCTTAGCCGCATCCTCTCCGGCGCCTACCGCACGACCCTGGTGGCGGCCCATTCCAAGGGCGAGGGCGACCCGCGGCTCATCACCAACGCCTTTTTCGACCCCATCACCGAAAGGGCCTTGGGCCTGGACTCTCATTGCGCGGCCGCCCTTCAGGCGCGGGTCTTCATGGAGAAGGCCGGCCTCGGTCCGGAGGACTGCGCCCGTGTCGTGGCCAAGAACCGCGGCCACGGGGCCAGGAACCCCAAGGCCCAGCTGCGCGAGCCCTTGAGCGTGGAGCAGGCCCTGGCCTCGCCGGAGCTGGCCCCTCCCCTGCGCGAGGCGGACGCGGCCCCGCTCTCGGACGGCGCGGCGGCGGTGCTCCTTGCGCGCGAGGATGTCGCGCGCACGGCCGCGTCCCCCGTGTGGCTGAAGGGCTTCGGGCTCTGCGCGGACGCGCCGCTCACCCAGCGCGACCTGGCCGAGTCCGCGGCCTTGCGCAAGGCCGCCCAGTCGGCCTATCGCATGGCCGGGGTCTCGGACCCTAGCCGCGAGATAGACGTGGCGGAGGTCTCGGAGCAATACTCCTATCAGGAGCTTCTCTGGCTCAGGGAATTGGGCTACTCCCGTTGCGACCGGGTCAACCTCTCCGGCGGCTGCCTCTGCGCCCATGCCTGGACGGTGGCGGGCCTCGCGCGCGTCATCGAGGCCGCGCTCCAGCTCAGGGGCGAGGCCTCCACGCAAGCGCCCAACGCGCGTTTGGCGTTGGCGCACGGCCAGAACGGGCTTTGCGGGGCCTCGCACGCGGTCTGGATACTGGGCATATGAAGCGCGCGGCGATCGTCGGCTCGGGGCAGACCGACCATGCCGGAAACCGGCGCGACGTGACGGGCGCGGAGCTCATCGGCGAGGCCGTGGCCCGGGCCCTGGCCGACGCCCGGCTTTCCCCCAAGGATATCGACGGCGTGGTCGTGGGCAACATGGACCACTTCGAGGGGATCAACGGGGCCGAGCTGTGGGCCGTCGAGGCCCTGGGCGGCGTGGGCAAGCCCGTCATCAAGCTCACCACGGGCGGCACCACCGGGAGCACGCTGGCCATCGGCGGCACGCACCTCGTGGCCTCGGGGCTCTTCGAGAAGCTCCTGGTCGTGGGCTGGGAGAAGAATTCCGAGTCGGACACCACCGGCGCCATCACCACGGCCTTCGACCCTGTCTGGGACCGCAAGGTGTTCGCGGGCGCGGTCTCGGGCCTGGCGGTCGAGGCCTCGGCCTACTGCCACAAGTTCGGGATCACGCAGAAGGACGCCGCGCGCGCGGCCGTGCGCGACCGCCGCCACGCGCTCAACAACCCCCACGCGCATTTGCGCCGGGAAATCTGCGTGGACGATGTCCTGCGCTCGCCCATGCTCTCCGACCCCATCAAGGTCCTGGACATGTGTCCGCGCACGGACGGGGCCTGCGCGGTGATATTCGCCGGCGAGTCCGTGGCGGAAAAAATCTGTCCCAAGCCGGTCTGGGTCCTGGCCACGGCCAACCGCCACCTCTACTCCTACCTGGGAGACGCGGCCTGGTATCCCCTGGAATCCCTGGTCGAAGCCTCCCGCGAGGCTTACCGCAAGGCCGGGATATCCGAGCCTTTGAAGGAAATAGACGTGATGGAGCTCTACACTCCCACCTCTTTCTCGAACCTCTCCTGGATCGAGGCCCTGGGCCTGGCCAAGCCGGGAGAGGGGCCGCGGCTCATCTGGGACGGCGCCACCGACATGGAAGGAGAGCTTCCCATCAACCCCTCGGGCGGCGTCCTCTCCACCAACCCCATCGGCGCCACGGGCTTGATCCGCGCCGCGGAATGCGCTCTCCAGCTCATGGGCCGGGCGGGCGCGCGCCAGGCGCCCGGCGCCAAGGTGGCCATGTCCACCGGCTTTGGGGGCTGTTTCTGGTCCGATGTCCTGATCTATGGAACCGAAAAGCCGGATTAGACGAAAGGGCCTGCTGAGCGTCGCGAGCGGAGACGCTTTTCAGCCTTTCTCCTACAGCGTGGGCCGTTTCGCAAGCCGCTTCTTCGCCGAGCTGCGGGAGAAGAAGCGCCTACTGGGCGTGCGCTGCCCGGGCTGCTCCAAGGTCTATGTCCCCCCCCGGCCCCTGTGCGGCCCCTGCTGGCGCGAGATGTCGGAGTGGGTCGAGGTCGGCCCCCAAGGGACCCTGGCCGCCTTCACCATCCTGCGCTTCGGCTTCGTGGACCCGGAGACCGGGAGGAAGAAGCCCGTGCCCTACGGCTACGGCTTCATCACCCTCGACGGCGCCGGCACCCAGCTCCAGCATTTCTTGCGCGTGGAGGAGGGCCGAGCGCCGCGCATCGGCATGCGCGTGGCCCCGGTCTTCGCCGAGAACCGGACCGGGAGTCTGGGCGATATCGTGCATTTCGAGGAGGTCTCGTGAGCAAATTCTTCGAGGACTTCGTCGAGGGCGACGCCTTCGAGCGCGCCGCGGCCTCGCCCGTGACGGCCGCGCTCATCGAGGACTACGCGCGGCTCTCCGGGGACATGAACCGCATCCACGTGGACGAGGATTTCGCGCGCCGAAGCCCCTTCGGCCGGCGCATCGCCCACGGCCTACTGGGGCTCTCGCTCGCCAGCGGCCTCCTGCATGAGCTGGGCGTCCTGGCCGAGACCGTGGTGGCCTTCTCGGCCCTGGACTGGAAATTCCGCGCCCCGGTGCTCATCGGGGATACGATCTCCCTGCGCATGAGTGTCGGCAAAAAGAAGTCCATGGGGCCGCGCGCGGGCCTGGTGGTATTCGACGCCTCCCTGCGCAATCAGCGCGGGGAGGCCTTGCAGGAGGGCACGTGGTCCTTGACGGTAAAGAAGAAAGCGTAGCGACGCTTCCCGAGCTCCTGCGCCTGCGCGCCGGGCAGGCGCCCGAGGCGCCCTTTCTTTTCTACAAGGAGGAGGTCTTCACTCGGCGCGAGCTGCTTAAGGCCGCCGAGTCGGCCGCGGCCCGGCTCGCCTCCTGGGGCCTTAAGCCCGCGGACCGCCTCGCCCTGCTCCTTCCCAACTGCCCCGAGTTCATCGCTTATTTCTTCGGGTGCCAGTTGGTCGGGGCCACGCCGGTGCCCGTGAACACGGGGCTCAAGGAGCCGGAGATCGTCTTTATCCTCAAGGACTCCGGGGCGGCGGGAGTCCTGCTCGGGCCGGCGCATCATGGCTTGGCCGGAGGACTGAAGGCCAAGTGCGCGGAGCTGGGGTTTAGCATTCCCATGGAGGCCGGACAGCCCAAAGGAAGACTCCTTATGAAATCCGGCTCCAGAAGCGCGGCCGCTCCAGAGAGCCGGGATCGCGGCCTGCCGGCCGCGATCATATATACCTCCGGCACCACCGGCTTTCCCAAGGGAGCGGCGCTCACCCACGCCAACTACCTGGCCAACATCCGCCAGCTCGTCTCGGCCATCGGCATGACCCGCGAGGACCGCTTCCTCTGCTTCCTGCCCCTCTTCCACGTCAACGCCCAGGTGGTGACCTTGCTCTCGCCGCTTCAGAGCGGCGGCAGCATGGTGCTCATGGAGCGCTTCGCGCCCAAGGAGTTCTTCGAGCTCCTTTCACGCCGCCGCTGCACGGCCTTTTCGGGCGTGCCCTCGGTGTACGCCGTGCTCCTGAGCCTTCCCGACGCGGAGCGCTACGACCTGGGCTCCCTGCGCTTCTGCATCTGCGGGGCCGCGCCCATGCCGGTCGAGGTCTTCGAGCGCTTCGAGGCCAAGTTCAAGGCGCATATCCTCGAGGGCTACGGGCTCTCCGAGGCGACCTGCGCCTCCTCGGTCAACCCCCCGCCGCCCGGGCCGCGCAAGATCGGCTCGATCGGCCTGCCCCTGCCGGGCCAGGAGCTGCGGATCGTGGACGCCTCGGACGCCGGGCTCGCGGAGGGCCAGGTCGGGGAGATCGTGGTGCGCGGGCCCACGGTCATGCGGGGCTATTGGAACAATCCCCAAGCCACGGCCGAGACCCTGCGCGGCGGCTGGCTGCACACCGGCGACCTGGGCCGCCGCGACGCCGACGGCTACTATTTCATCGCCGGGCGCAAGAAGGAGATGATCATCCGCGCCGGCGAGAACATCTACCCCAAGGAGATCGAGGAGGCGCTCTACCGCCATCCGGCCGTGGCCGAGGCCGCGGTGGTGGGCCTGCCCCACAAGCGCTGGGGCGAGGAGCCCGCCGCCTTCCTGGTGCTCAAAGAAGGCGCCTCGGCCTCGGAGAAGGACATCCTGGCCCACCTCAAGGACCGCATCGCCGACTACAAGCTCCCTCGCGTCGTCGAGTTCGTGCCCTCCCTGCCCAAGACCGCCACGGGCAAGATCCAGAAGCTGCGCCTGCGCGAGGAATATCTGCTGGCTAGAGGCCGTAGCTGAGCAGGTATTCCTTCTTCCGGTCGAGGAGTTCCCGTGTCCGGGGATGCGGGGCGAGGATGCGCCCGATGCTCGCCTTGAACCCCAGTCCGTCCTCGGCGATCTCGGAGGCGTCCAGGATCACCGGGGGCGGCTCCTCGCCGGGCGGGAGATCCTCCGGGAGCGGGGCGCTCTCCTCGAAGAGGTAGAGCTTCGGCCTCAAGGGGTGCCCGAGGTTGGGGCGGACGACGATCCCCTTGCGTCCGTCCTCGAGCTGGACCTGGCTGCCCACCGGATAGAGGCCGACGCAAAGGCTCAGGAGCTTGAGCAGGATGGGGTCGTGCCGGACGCCCCTGGAGTTGAGGAGCTTGGCCAGCATCCTGTCCTGCCTGTGCTTCCTCCAGTAATATTTGTCCGAGACCATGGAGAGGTCGTAGGCGTCGGCCAGGGCCAGGATGCGGTGGAAGATGTCGGGCTTGTATTCTTCGGGGACGGGGGCCCCTTGGCCCCCGTGATGCATGGCGGCTAGGAGAGGGACGTTCAAGGGCAGGTCCGCGGTCTTGTTGAGGAGCAGGAAGCCCCAATCGCCGTGCTGGCGGGCCACGGCGCGGTACTCGGGGCTCAAGGGCTCCTGGTCCTGCGTCCATTCGGTCGGGATCACCAACCGCCCCATGTCGTGGAGCATGGCGCAGAGGCAGAGCGTGTTGATCTGGCCGGAGTTGAGGCCGTAGAGGTCCCCCAGGGCGCAGCAGAGCAGGGAGACGTTGACGGCATGGGTATGATGGGGGTCCATGTCCCGGCCGAGGACGGGCAGGAGCAGGAAGGGATCGAAGCCCTTGTTGCGGATGGTGGCCATCATCTCGTCGATGACGCGGTGCAGGGGTTTGAGGTCCACGGGCCAGCCTCCCCGGTAGCCCTCCTCCGCGGCCTTGAGAGCGGCCGCCGCCTTCTCGTACCAGTCGAAGAGCGTCTTTTTCTTGGCCACTTTCGACTTGCTGCGCACGTCGTCGACGTCCGCCTCCACGATGTGGATGGTCTTGACCCCCTTGTTCTCCAGGAGCTCGGCGGGATGCTCGGTGGTCGGCTTGGTGGCCTCCGCGTTGAGGATCTGGAAGAAGGTGAGGAGGTCCTCCTTGGCGAGGCCCTTCATGAACATCAGGTATTCCACGCGGCATTTGGAGAACCGGTCGACGAGCATCTGGTTGGAGGCCGTCTCCTCGAGAGAGACGGCTCCCTCGATGTAGAGGAGCTGGTCCATGAAGCCGAAGCCCATGTCCTCCTGCTCCTCGAGGATGGGGGTGAGCGTCCCGTGGAGCTTGTCCACGACGGAACTCACCTCGGCGTGCGTGGGCGGGTAGAGCCGGACGTTATTGAAGGCGAAATTCATCATGCGCAGGGCCGAGACCATGTTGTCCCAGCGCTTGTTGTCCGCCCTGGATTTGCGGACTCGACGGGCCATGTGTCAGCGTCCTCCCCGCGGGAGGATGCTCGTCGTTGGGGCCTGCCGCCGTTTCATTGGAAGTTTCCTCTTCATTCCGTGCTAGGCCTTTCCTTCCTTGCGCAGGCGCTCGAGCGACTGCATGGCCGCCTCGTGGAGTTCCTGGTGGGCGCCCGTGAGGATCTCATACCAGCTGCGCCGGGCCTTTTCGACGAGGAAGGGGATCACCTCGGGGGACTCCGCGATGCGGCCCAGGGCGGAGGCGATGCCCACCTGGATGCCGTAGTCCTGGGTCCGCGCGAAGGAGACCATCAGGCGCTTGTCGAGGCCGGGGTGCCTGGCCTGGGAGAGGGCGATGAGGGCGGTCAGCGCATCCGCCTCGGAGCCCTCCTCGTCGGAGGCGGTCTCCACGAAAGAGGCCAAGCCCTCGAGGGCCTCCGGCCCCCCGGACTTCACCAGGACGCGGACGGCGGCCTCGCGGACCTTGCGGTGGCCATGCTTGAGCAGGGGCGGCAGTCGCGCGAGGTCGTCGGGGCGCCCCATCTCCCCCAGGATGGCGATCACGTTGGAGACCACGAACCAGTCCTCCTCCGAGAGCCGGTCGAGGAGGGGTTTGGAGCCGGTCCTCAAGCAGACCGAGGCCAGCACGGAGCGGAGCTTGTGGCGCTTCTCCTTGTCGGCCAGCTCGCGCATCTGGTCGATGAGCAAGGGCACCATGGCGGGCCCGATGAACCGGATGAATTCGTCGAGGGCCTCGAGCGCGGAGGACTCCGCCTTGGCCAGGAAGGCCACGAGTTGGGAGGCGACCGAGGGGTTGGCCACGGCGTCCATGACGCGCTTATGGAAATTCTCGAAGAGTCCCCCCGCCAGACGCTTGTCCCCGGCCATGGCCTTCCAGCGCGCGTGCTCCAATAGGAGCTTGGCGACGTCCCCGCCCCGGCCGAGCTCGCCGATGAGGCGCGCGTAGGCCGAGACCGTGTGCTTGAGCTGGGCCGAGACCGCGGGGTTGTCGAGCAAGGCATGGGCCTTGGCGAGTGAATGGCGGAGGGCTTCTTCTCCGTCGAGGCCCCGGTGGTCCTGGAGGGCCTGGAGGTCCCTTTCCTCGAAGACCAGCGTCCACGCACCCAGATCCGGGAGGGTCCAGCCTCCGCCTTGGCCGTCGCCCCCTTGGCCGCCGGGGCGGGTCTTGGGAGTCCAGCGGACGCCCAGGACCAGGGCGTCGAAGCGGGCCCGGATGCGGGGGTCATAGGAGGCCCAAGGGAATCCCTCGATGAACTTCTCAAGGGTCAGGTCA
>CAYWAR010000113.1:0-7464 GCA_964455765.1 uncultured Elusimicrobia bacterium | reverse complement strand
GGAGATTCGGTCCGAAAGTCAACGTCTGACCCCGGAGGCTTGGCGGGCTTCTTGGGCTTTTTCTTTTTGGCCTAGGGAAGAATAGAGGATGGACAGATTGAGGTAGGTCTGGGGTTTGGGGGCCCGGGCCGCGGCGCGCAGAAGGGTCTCGAGGGCTTCGGCCTTGCGCCCTTGGTCGAAGAGCGAGGCGGCCAGGAGGTCGAGGGCGTCGGCGTACCGGGGATGGGCCTCCAGCGCCGACCGGGCCTCCTTCTCCGCCTCGGCGCTCTTGCCGAGCCTCAGCCAGATGCCGGCCGCGTTCTTGCGCGCGAGCGCGTAATCGGGCCGAGCTTGCGCCGAGCGCAGATACCACTGCAGGGCCTCGGGCAGGCGGCCTTCGGCTTCCACCACGGCGCCGACGTTGTTGAGCGCTGGGTGGTAGGCCGGGTTCGCCCGGAGGGAGGCCTCGAAAGCGGCCTTCGCGTCGGGGAGCTTCCCCTTCCGGTAATACTCCGCGCCCAGATTGTTGGCGGCGCGGTAGCTCCCGGGATTGCCGGCCAGCGTGCTCCGGTAGATGCGTACGGGGTCCTGCCAGTCCCGGTTGCGCCGCAGGCCCTGCGCTCCGTAGAAGCCGAGCAGAGCCGCGACCAGGGCGGCGGAGAGGAGCCTCGGAAGGCGGCTGAGCGGGCCTTCTGCGAGCAGCACGGCGGTGAGGAATATCCCGGCCGATGGGATGTAGAGGAAATGCTCGGCCAAGAGGTTGTTGAAGGGGAGCAGGCCGCAATAGGGCAGGAGGGCGGCCAGGAACCAGAGCAGTCCCCAGCGTCCCGCTTTGGGACTCCGGCGCCACAAAAGGCTCAAGATGGCCGCGCCCAAGGCCAGGGCTCCCCAGGCCCAGGGGTCGGCCAGCGAGGAGGCGGGCGGCATGTCCCTGTCGAAATGAAGCCCCGTCGGCAGGATCAGGAGACGGAGATAGACCACGAGCGCCTTCGCGAAGGTCAAAAGGCGCAGGGCGAGCCCGCCGTAGGCCCCCTGCTGTGCGCCGAATTCCCCGATGGGAAGATGGAGGAAGTTGAAGACGGTAAGGCGCAAGCCCGCGTAGCAGGAGAAGACCAAGAATTCCGGCCACAGCCCCAGGAGGCGTCTGGACCAGGGTCCGGATGCCGCATCGTTGTCCATGGGTCGATACCACTCGAACAATGCGATGATGGGTATGAAAACCACCCCCTCTTCCTTGCTCAGGAGGGCGAGAGCGAGCGCAAGGAGCGAGGCGGCCCGCCGGCCCTTCAGCCGGAGCAGCAGCGCCCCCAAGCCGAAGAGCATGGCCAGGATGCCCTCAAAGTGGTCCGCGTAGTTGACGGTCTCGTTATGAATGGGGTGGAGGGTGAAAAGGAGGGCGGTCCAGAACGCGGCTTTGCGCCCCGCGACGCGTTCGGTCCAAAGGAAGAGCAGTGCCGCCGCGGCCAGGTGCAGGAGTATCGAAACCGCGTGGTAGCCCGGCGGATGAGGCCCCCAAAGCTGGTACTGGAGCAGGAGCAGGGTGACGGGAAGGGGGCGGTAGTAGTTGGTGAGCTCGCCCGCGCCCGCGGTCACGGAGGTGGTCCAGATGTCTTTTAAGTGCGAGAAGCTCCGCAGGAAGACGTTGTCGAGGATGAGGACCTCGCTGTCCCAGAACAGCGCGCCCGGCAGGCTGCTCGCGTAGCAGAGCGCCCCGGCCAGGCAGAGCAGCCCGATCGAACCGACGGACCCCCCGCGGGGGTCTGTCTCCGTTCGGGGGGCATGCTTTTGTTTCATAATCCGGCGGACCCCCGCGGGGGTCCGCCTTCGTTAGGGGGGCCTAGTGCCTATAGTGGCGCATGCCCATGAAGACCATGGCCAGGCCCATGTCGTCGCAGAGGCGGATGCACTCGCGGTCGTCGCTCGAGCCGCCGGGCTGGGCCACGGCCACGACCCCGGTCTGCGCCGCCTCCTTGATGTGGAGCGGGCTCAGGGGGCCGTCGGAGGCCATGACCACCGGGAGGGCGGGCGCCACGATGGGGTGGCGCTCCTGGCTCTTGACCAGGGCCAAGCGCACGGCGTCCATGCGCGTGGTCTGGCCGCCGCCGATGCCGAGCGTCACCGTGCCGCGGGCCAGGACCGCGGCATGCGTCATCGTGTGCTTGGAGACCCGCCAGGCGAAGTTCAGGGCGGCGGATTCCAGCTCGGTGGGGGAGCGCCGGGTCACGGCTTTGGGGCCGGTGGGGGAGGTGTCGTTGTCCTTGTCCTGGATGAGCACCCCGCCCGAAACGGTTTTGATGTCGATCTCGTTGGGCGAGAGGAGGAGGGAGGGGAGGAGGACCAGGCGCACGTCCTTCTTGACCCGGAGTATGTCCAGGGCCTCCGGGGAGAACTCCGGCGCGGTGATGCACTCGAGGTATTCCGGGGCCAGGGCCCGGGCCGCGTCCTCGTCGACGGGACGGTTGAAGGCCGCCACTCCTCCCGTGCAGCCCATGGGGTCGGAGCGGTAGGCCATGCGCACGGCCTCTCCCGCGCGGTCGCAGACCGCGACGCCAGCCGGGTTGGCGTGCTTGACGACGGCGCAGGAAGGTTCCTGGAACTCGGAGACGAGGTCCGCGGCCTTGTCCATGCTCAGGTAATGGTTGAAGGAGAGCGGGCGTCCGCACAGGAGCGTCGCGGCGTTGATCCCCCAGGGCCTGGCTCCGCTCAAGGTGTAGAGGGCCGCGTGCTGGTGGGGGTTCTCTCCATAGGGAAGGTCCAGGCTCTTCTTGAGGCCGATGATGAGCTCCTCGGGGAGCTTCTCCATGGCGGCGCTCAGGTATTGCGCGATGGTGGAGTCGTAGTAGGAGATGTAGTAGAAGGCCTTGGCGGCCAGGGACTGGCTCTGCTCCACGGGGACTCCGCCCCGCGCGCGGAGCATCTCCAGCACCGAGGGATAGTCCTTGGGATCGCAGAGCGTCACCACCCGCTGGAAGTTGCGGGCCGCGGCCCGGAGCAGGGCGGAGCCGGCCACGTCGAGGAAATCGAGCACCTCCTCGCGCGAGAGGTTCCCCGCCTGCAGGATCTGGGAGAGGGGATAGAGGTTGACGGCCATGATGCTCACCGGGGGGATGCCTTCCCGCTCGAGGTCGCGGGCATGGCCCTTGTCCTCCGGGTCCGCCATGACCGAGCCGAACACGCGGGGATGGAGCAGGCGCAGGCGGCCGTTGAGGATGTCGGGGTAGCCGGTCAGCTCCGGGATCTCGCGGATCCTGAGCTCGGCCTGGCGCAGGGTCTGGGCCGTGCCTCCGGAGCTCAGGATGTCGTAGCCGAGCTCCGAGAGGCCGTGCGCGAACTCCACGATGCCGGTCTTATCCGAGACGCTCAAGAGCACTGTCTTGTCGGCCATCATCTCATCCTATCAGTTTAAGGAACCCGGCCTCATCGAGGACGCTCACGCCCAACTGGACCGCCTTGCGCGCCTTGGACCCGGGTTCGCGGCCGGCCACGACGAAGGAAGTCTTCTTGGAGACCGAGGAGGAGGCTTTTCCGCCCAGCTCGCGCACCTTGCGCTCGGCGTCCTCCCGGGGCATGGACTCCAGTTCTCCGGTGAACACGAAGGTCTTGCCCGAGAGCGGGGCCCCGGCCTTGGGTCCGCGCTCGGGCTCGCTCGTATTGAGTCCCGCCTCCTCCAGCTTCTTGAGCAGGGCACGGACCTGGAGGTGCCGGAAGAAGCCGGCGACCGCCCCCGCCACCGTGGGCCCCACCTCGGGCACGAGGGTGAGCTCCTCTTCCGCGGCCGAGGCCGCGCGCGCGAGCGTCTTGAAATGGGCGGCCAGGTCCGAGGCCGTGCGCTCGCCCACCTGGGGGATGCCCAACCCGTAGAGCAGGCGCGAGAGGGGGCGCGCTTTCGCCGCCGCGATCGCCGAGAGCAGGTTCTCGGCGCGCTTCTCGGCGAAGAGCGGGAGCTTCAGCAGATCCTCTTTATCGAGTCCGAATATGCCGGAGACATCCTTGAGCCGGCCGGAATCGACCAGGGCCTCCGCCACGGCCTCGCCGAAGCCCTCGATGTCCAAGCCGCCTCGCGAGGCGAAATGGAGCAGGGCCCTCTTGAGCTGGGCCGGGCAGGAGGGGTTGACGCAGCGGTAGGCCACGAACTCCTCCTCCTTCTCGACGGGGCCGGAGCAGGAGGGGCATTGCGCGGGCGGGCGCACGGGCGTCCGCGAGCCCTCGCGCCTGGAGGGCACGACCTTGACCACCTTGGGGATGACCTCCCCGGCGCGTTCGACGACCACGGTGTCTCCGACGCGCACGCCCAGGCGCTCGATCTCGGCGAAGTTGTGCAGGGAGGCCGAGGAAATGGTCACCCCGGCCAGGAACACCGGCTCGAGCTCGGCCACGGGCGTGATGGTCCCGGTCCTTCCCACCGAGAACGCCACGGAGCGGATGCGCGTGGTGGCCTGGCGGCCGGGATACTTGAAGGCGATGGCCCAGCGCGGGCTCTTGGCCGTGGCTCCCAGCACGCGCTGCTCGGCGTAGGGATCGACCTTCACCACCAGGCCGTCGGCCTCGTAGGGCAGGGAGTCCTGCTCCTCGCGGAACTCCCGGTAGAAGGAGAGCACGGCCCCGATGTCCGGGCAGAGGCGGCGCTCCCGGGTCACGGCGAAGCCCCAGCCGAGGCAGGCTTCCAGAAACTCCGAATGGGATGAAAAAGACTTCCGGGCGCCCTCGAGGCGGCCGAAGGAATGCGCGAAGAAGCGCAGGCGCCGGGACGCGGCGACCTTGGGGTCCTTCTGGCGCAGGGAGCCCGCGGCGCAGTTGCGCGGATTGACGAAAGGCTCCTCGCCCGAGGCCTTGAGCCCGGAGTTGATGCGCTCAAAATCGGCCTTGGCCAGATACGCCTCCCCCCGCACCTCGAGCAGGCGGGGGGGGCGGGAGCCGCGAAGGGCGAGAGGGACCGAGCGCAGGGTGCGGGCGTTGGCCGTGATGTCCTCGCCGACCTTCCCGTCGCCCCGCGTGGCGGCGCGCTGGAAGCGGCCTTCCTCGTAGAGGAGCGAGGCCGAGACGCCGTCGATCTTGGCCTCCGCCGCGTAGGCGGAGGGAGGGCGGCCCAGCGCCTTGCGCACCCGCTCATCGAAGGCCCGGATGTCGCCCTCATCGTAGGAGTTGTCCAGGGAGAGCATCGGGACCGCGTGCTCCACGGGGGCGAAGTCCGCGCAGGGCGTCCCGCCCACGCGCCGGGTCGGGGAATCCGGGGTGATGAGCGAGGGGTTCTCCTCCTCCAAGGCCCGCAGGCGCTCGAGCAGGCGGTCGTATTCCTCGTCGGAGACGGCCGGGTCGTCGAGCACGTAGTAGCGGTGCTCGTGCTCGCGCAGTTCCCTGCGCAGGCTCTCGATGAGGGACCGGGCCGAGCTCACGGAACGGATTGTACCAATTACGAATTAGGTATCATGGGCGGCCGCCATGAAGGACGAGACCCCCCGGCTCCGGCGCAACCTCAGCGCATTCCAGGTCCAGCTCATCTCGCTGGGAGGGATCATCGGTTCCGCCTATTTCCTCGGCATCGGCGGGACCGTGGCCGAGCTGGGTCCGGCGGTGGTGCCCGCCTTCCTCCTGGGAGGCTTCATCGTCTGGCTGGTGGCCCGGGCCATGGGCGAGCTCTGCGTGGAGATGCCCCGGGAGGGGAGCTTCGTGAGCTGCTCGCGCGAGCTCATCGGGGGCGAGTGGGCCGCCGGCGTGGGCTGGTCCTATTGGCTCAACTGGTGCGCGTACGTGGCCAGCGAGATGATCGCCGGGGGGATGATCATGCACTACTTCCTCCCGGGCATCCCGGCCATCGCCTGGGGGGCGGTGTTCGGAGTCTTCATCACGGGCGTCAACCTCCTCAACGTCAAGCATTTCGGGACCGTGGAATCCGTCCTCGCCCTCGTCAAGATCGCCGCCATCGCCCTCTTCAGCGTCCTCGGCGTCCTGGTCTGGCTCGGCCTGGCCGGCTCGGGAGGGTTCCTGGGGACCACTCATCTGACCGGGGGGAAGGGGGCGGCGGGCCTCTTCCCGGCCGGCGCGGCCGCGGTGCTCATGTCCATGGTCCTGGTCCTGGTCAACTATCAGGGCACCGAGCTCATCGCCCTCTCCGCGGCCGAGACCGAGGACCCCCGGCGCAGCATCGCGGCCGCGACCCGCAAGGTCGGCGTCCGCATCGTGGCCATATTCGTCCTGCCCCTGCTCATCCTGGTCTCGATCTTCCCCTACGCCGAGGGTTCGATGCGGGAATCGGTGTTCTCCACCGCCCTGAGCCGCGCCGGTTTCCGGTGGGCCGCGGCGTTCTTCTCCTTCACGGCCCTGACCGCGGCGATCAGCTGCGCCAACTCCGGCCTCTACGGCGCGGTGCGGGCGCTCTACGGGCTGGGCAAGGAGGGGCTCGCTCCGGCCTGGGTGACGCGGCTCAACGCCTCGGGCATACCCCATCTGGCCACTTGGGCCACGATCGGGACCACCTGGGCCTTCCTCCCGCTCTATCTCGTCTTCCAGGGCACCTCGTTCTACACCTGGCTGCTCTCCGTCTCCGGCCTGACCGGAGCGCTCTGCTGGATCTCCATCTCCTGGTGCCACCTCCGCTTCCTGTTGCGGGAGAGGGGAGGGAAGGGGGCATGGGTGGACCGGCTCTCCATCTTCCTCCAACTCCTCTGCCTCGGACTCATCCCTTTCCACAAGGACCTTCGCGGCTGCCTGCTCATCGGAGTGCCGGCCTTCCTCCTGCCCATGGCCGCGACGGCCATCATCCTGCATCGGAAGAAAAGAAGCATGCTCCCTGGATCGCGAGAAACGCGATAGCATTTATCGCGATCCAGGCCCGATAGCGCCCAAATCGGCTAGAATAGGCGGACCTTGGAGGAAACATGGATTTCGAGCTGAGCGAGGAGCAGAAAGCCGTGCGGGAGACCGTGCGCAAGTTCGCCGAGGCCAAGATCAAGCCCGCGGCGCACGAGCTCGACGAAGCCGAGGAGTTCTCCGCGGACCTGACCCGGAAGATGGGCGAGCTGGGCGTCTTCGGCCTCATCGTCCCGGAGGAGTACGGCGGGCAGGGCCTCGATTACACCTCCTACTGCATCGCCGTCGAGGAATTGGCGCGCGTGGACGGCTCCCAGGCCGCGACCGTGGCCGCCGGGGTGTCTTTGGGAGTGGCTCCCATCCTCTATTTCGGCACGCCGGAGCAGAAGAAGAAGTACCTGCCGAGGCTCGCGCGCGGGGAGGGCCTCTTCGCCTTCGGCCTCACCGAGCCGGACGCGGGCTCCGACTCCCGCGGCTCGCGCACCAAGGCCGTGGAGGCCCCGGACGGCTCCTGGACCATCGACGGCTCCAAGATCTTCATCACCAACGGCTCCAATGAGCTCACCGACGGCATCATCGTCCAGGCCGTGAGCGCCCGGTCCCCGGAGGGCACCCCGGAGTTCACCTGCTTGATCGTGGAGAAGGGGACCCCCGGCTTCACCTCCAAGCGGATGCACA
>CAYWAR010000112.1:0-7511 GCA_964455765.1 uncultured Elusimicrobia bacterium | reverse complement strand
GGGCGTCAACGCGGTGGAACTTCTTCCCGTCCACGAGTTCTCCGTCGAGGATTTCCTCGCCGCCAAGGGGCTCCCCAATTATTGGGGCTACAACTCCGTGGGCTTCTTCGCCCCGGAGTCCTCCTACGGCACCGGACGCCGCCCCGGCTGCCAGGTAGGCGAGTTCAAGACCCTGGTGCGCGAATTGCACAAAGCGGGCATCGAGGTCGTCTTGGACGTGGTCTACAACCACACCGGGGAGGGCAGCGAACTGGGGCCCACGCTATGCCTCAGGGGCATCGACAACCCGTCCTATTACGCCCTCTCCGGGCCGCACGGAGAGCCCGCGCGCCACTACATGAACTACACCGGCTGCGGCAACAGCCTCAACATCGCCCACCCCCAGGCCGTGCGCCTGGTCATGGACTCCCTGCGCTATTGGGTGGAGGTCATGCACGTCGACGGCTTCCGCTTCGACCTGGCCTCGGTGCTCGGCCGGGGAGGCGGGGATTACAGCAGGACCGGCTCCTTCTTCGACGCGGTGTCGCAGGATCCGGTGCTCGGCCGGGTCAAGCTCATCGCCGAGCCCTGGGACATCGGCACCTATCAGGTGGGAAACTTCCCGGTGGACTGGTCGGAATGGAACGGGCGCTTCCGCGACTCCATGCGGCGCTTCGCCAAGGGCGACGGAGGGATGCTCGGGGAGGTGGGCAGGCGGGTGACCGGCTCCTGCGACCTCTACGGCGACGACGGCCGCTCCGCCTTCAACAGCGTGAACTTCATCACCTGCCACGACGGCTTCACCCTCCACGACCTCGTCTCCTACGACCGCAAGCGCAACGACGGCAACCTCGAGCACAATAACGACGGCTCCAACGACAACCACTCCTGGAACTGCGGAGCGGAAGGCGAGACCGAGGACCCCGGGGTGCCGGCCCTGCGCCTTCGCCTGGCCAAGAACCACGCCTGCCACCTGATCTTCTCGTGGGGAACGCCGATGGTCCTGGGCGGGGACGAGTTCCTGCGCACGCAGAAAGGCAACAACAACGCCTACTGCCAGGACAACGGCATCAGCTGGCACGATTGGTCCCTGCCGGCCAAGAACTCGGGGTTCCTCCGCTTCTTCCGCATGGCCGTGGCCTTCACCCGACGGCGCCCGGTGCTCCTGCGGCGGAAATTCCTCACGGCGGTCGACGAGGACCGCGACGGCGCCCCAGACATCGCCTGGTTCGGGACCGACCTGGGCCCGCCCCGCTGGGACGATCCCGAGTGCCGCACGCTAGCCTACCAGCTCGACGCGAGCCCCGAGGGCGGAGCCGACGAGCGCCTCTTCTTCATCCTCAACGCCGACCCCTCCGCACAACGCGTCTCCCTCCCCCCCCTTCCCGGGGGCTTGCGTTGGCGCAGGGTCGTGGACACCACCCTGCCCTCTCCCGAGGATTTCATGGAGGAGGGCCTCGAGGTGGAGCTCTCCCCCGCCGACCACTACCTCGCCAACGGACGGAGCACGGTGGTCCTCCTTGGGAGCTAGCGCTCTGACCGGGACATGAAGGTGCTCATCGCGGGCGGCTCGGGCTTCATCGGCCATGCCTTGTCGCGCCGCCTCCTCGAGGAAGGGCACTCGGTGCTCGTCTTATCCCGGAGCGTTTCAAGCCCGCTCCCGGCGGGGGCTTCGCGTCTGCTCTGGGACGGCCGGGGCGAGGGAGCGTGGCGCGGCTCCCTGGAGGGGGCCGACGCGGTGGTCAACCTCTGCGGCGAGGGCGTGGCCGACCGTCCTTGGAGCGCCGGACGCCGCCGCGTCCTGGCCGAGAGCCGCGTCCTGCCGACGCGCGCCCTCGTCTGGGCCCTCTCGCGCGCGAAACTCAAGCCCAAGGTCCTCGTCAACGCCTCGGCCGTCGGCTACTTTGGGGACCGGGGAACCGAACCCTTGACCGAGGAGACCCCTCGCGGGCGGGGCTTTCTGGCGGAACTTTGCGCGCTCTGGGAAGAGGAGGCGTCCAAGGCCCGGGAACTCGGCATCCGCGTCGCGCTCCCGCGCATCGGCGTGGTCCTGGCCTCCCGGGGCGGGGCGCTCGGACGCATGCTCTTGCCCTTCAAGTTCGGCCTTGGGGGCAGGCTGGGCCCAGGAACGCAATGGTTCCCATGGATACACATCTCGGACCTCGTCGGGATCATCCTGGCGGCGCTGGGGAGCCCGACCCTCCGCGGCCCCTTGAACGCGGTATCTCCGGAGCCCGTCTCCAACGCCCGTTTCACCGCCGCCCTGGGAAAAGCCCTCCGCCGCCCCACGCCCTTCCCGGTCCCGGCCTTCCTCCTGCGCTTGGCCTTGGGCGAGATGTCCGGCCTCCTGCTCGGAAGCCAGAGGGTGGAACCCCGCGCGGTCCTGGCCGCGGACTTCCGCTTCCGCCACCCTGCCATCGAAGCAGCCCTAGCGGACCTGCTCGGCGGCCCCGGCCGCCCATAAACCCTTCAGTTCACGGGGATCATAAGCCTCGCTTCTCCGGAGTCCTTGAAAGCGTTGGCCGCCTCGCGCGCGCGCCGCGCGGATGCGAAGTCCGAAAAATCGACGCTCGCGGAAAATCGCTGGGCGTGGTCGATCATCCGGAGATAGGGGGCCGGATCTCCGCGCCGGCTATGCGCCCGAAGAGCTTCAAGATAATCATCTCGGAACACCGTCGGGACGATGATCCGCCGCAAACCGGCCGCGACGAGTTCGGCGTTCATCATGACCCGGGCGATGCGGCCGTTGCCGTCATTGAAGGGATGGACTTCCGAGATCAGGAACATCATGAACGCCGCCCTGGCCGAGGGCGAGTCGAGCGCTTTGTAAAACTCGAAGCCCTGCGCCAGCGTTCCGCGCGCGAGATCAGGGGCGACGAATACCGTGTCTCCGGCGCGGTTGACCTCCGCCTTGATCTCGCCCGGCCGGGTCTCAGGCCTTGCGTCAAGGATGGCTTCATGCCGGGTCGAAAGCAGCGTCCAGAGCTCCTCGGCGTCCTGAGGCAGCTTGCGCAGCTCGGAAAGGTTGGAAACGGCGCGGTAAGTCCCCAGGATATCGTGCGCATCTTTCGGCCGCGCGCCTGGGATCTTGCCTTCGAAGACGATCTCGCGCGCCTCATCGAGCTCGAAGCGGGTGCCTTCGATGTGGTTCGAGAAATAGGCCTCGAAGAACGCGAGCACGCGCAGCGCCTGGGAACGGACAAGCGGCTCGGCCGTCTCGCGCAGGGGCGTCTTCCTCAAAGCGGAGAAAAGAGACTCGAAGAGCCGGAGCCGATCCGGGTCAAAAGCTTCGCCCGCGGCTCGGGCCTTGGCCGACGATGACCTGAGCCCCCCGGCCGGCTTGGCCTTGAGCATGGCGCCGATGATCCGGTCAAGCGCTTTGAATTCCTTGAGCAGGCCCAGTTCCCTCG
The DNA here is from genome assembly GCA_964455765.1 of uncultured Elusimicrobia bacterium. Taxonomy (GTDB): domain Bacteria; phylum Elusimicrobiota; class Elusimicrobia; order UBA1565; family UBA1565; genus CAYHRV01. The sequence goes on along the minus strand of CAYWAR010000112.1, from coordinate 4,122 downwards.
CCGCGCGCCGAGCGTCGTCGCGCAGCGCATTCAGGACTTTCTCGCCCCGAAGGCGCAATATCCTTTCGAGGCGTTCCTCAAGCTCATGTGGAGGAACGGCCTTGGACACCGCCGCGCCCCTGCGGGTGCGCTGGATGTTTTCCAAGAAAGCCCGCGGCTGCGACGCGATGAAGAGAGCCCCCATGAAGGGCTTGTCCGAGGCTCCGGCCGGAGGGCCTTTGAGAAGCCTGACGGTAAGCCCGGGCAATCGAACGATCCGCGAATAGGAAGTCGTTAGAAAAACTTCCCAATCGGCCGTAGGTTTCCCTTCCAACGCGGTCCGGTGGCTGATAGTTGCCTTGGGGAAAAGGCCTCCTAGAATCCCGTAGAGGTTGTCTTGGACCACCTTCGCGGGCGGATCGGATAGATTGGTGGTATAAAGGCGGGGAGCGATCTTCCTGGCCTTTCCCGCCCGCAGCAGACGGCGCAGGCGCTTTGCCTCTTTGTTGGCCGATGTCCCAAAGATGATCTCCGATAGGGGTGTCATTTTTTCCTTTCTACAAGCCGTCAAGCCGTCTGATGGCCTATATTTTCATATTAATATAGCAGAGGAGGCCTATTTTTTAAATACTAAATACAAGACCCATAAACACAAAACCCTTGGCTTTCGCCAAGGGCCGGTCCTGCCATTTCTCGTCGCAGGTTCGAAACCGTCTCAAATGGGTGCGGGGGCTGGATTTGAACCAGCGACCTCAAGGTTATGAGCCTTGCGAGCTACCGGGCTGCTCTACCCCGCATAAGAAGGATAGCATACCGGGGGCGGAAAAGCAAGCTCTCGGGCCGGCTCAGGCGGACCCGGGGACGGTGTCGCCGGGCCAGCTCACGTTCTTGAAGCGGCGGTGGAGCCAGAGCCATTGCACGGGGTTCTCGCGGACCCAGCCCTCGACTACGGCCGCCATGGCCTCGGTGGCTTTTTCCGTGTCCGGGAGCAGCGGCCCGAGGTCCAGTTCGGGCTCGAAGTGGATGTGCACCGTCCCGTCGTGCCGCCTGCGGGAGACCGCGGGGACGATGGCCGCCCCGGTGCGCAGAGCCAGGGGCGCGATGGCGGCCAGGGTGTCCACCCGGACCCCGAAGAAGCGCACCCTCATCCCCATGGGAGGCGGGGCGTATTGGTCCATCATGAAGCCCACGGTCTCTTTCCGGCGCAGGGCCCTGAGTATGGCCGGCATGGAGCCCGGGTGATAGGCGGCGCTCCCCCCGACGGAGAGGCGCGCGTTCTCGAGGATGCGATTGAACCAGGGAGGCTTGGCCCTGCGCGTCACGAAGGTCAAGGGAACTCCGAGGACACCTACGCCCGCGGCCGCCAACTCCCACACTCCCACATGGCTGGTGAGGACGATGACTCCCTTGCCCTTCTCCTTTGCCCGCCGCCAGTGCTCCAGCCCATCCACCCGGGTCCAGCGCCGAGCGTACTCCCGGTAATGCCCCTCGATCGGGGAGAGCAGGTGGAGGTATTCGAAGAAGAGGACCCCGTAATGCTCGAAATTGAGCCCCAGGAGGTCCCGGCGCTTGCTCTGGGAGAGCTCCGGCAGGCAGCGGCGCATGTTCTCCTCCACGATGCCCTTGCGGAAGAGACCCGAGCGCAGGATCATGCGGCCCAGGCAGCACCCGAGCCGCAACTCGGCCTCACGGGGGAGGAAGGACGCCGCCCACGCCGTCAGGAAGAGGAGGGCGCGGGCGGGGAGCCAGAGCAAGCCGGACACAGCGGGATTATATCAAAGGCCCAAAGCCTTGCGGCCCGCCCCGGCGGTTGGTATCCTCTCGTTATGGAGAAGCGGTATCTCAGGATGCTCGAGACCATGCGCTCCGAGGGACCCAAGAACTGGTCCGTCTACATCGCCCGATGCGTGGACGGGACCTATTACACGGGGATCGCCAAGGATGTCTCCGCGCGGCTGGCGGCGCACAACTCGGGGAAGGGGGCGGCCTACACCCGGACCCGCAGGCCGGTGGGCCTGGCGCACGCGGAGCCCGGCATGACGCGCTCCGAGGCCCTTGTGCGGGAGGCGCAGATCAAGCGCCTCGCGAGGGAGAGGAAGACGGAACTCATAGACGGCACGAACAGCGCTCCCGACGAACGGCCCCTTTCCCGGCGCGCGGCGGCTCTTGCCGCCGCGTGCGTCAGGCCGCGGCTTTCTCCGAAACCAGGGCCGCCGCCATCTCGGCGACGGAAGTGAATTTCTCCCGGACCTTGCCGAGCTTCTTGCCCGTCTCCACCTCGATGCGGTCGAGGGCCTTCCAGTCCTTGAAGGTGAAGAGCGCCTTCTGCCGCGATCGGTAGAGGGCCTCGGCCGCCTCGCGGGTCTTCTCGGAAGCGGGCCCGCCCGAGAAGCCCTTGAAATCCTCCAGCAGGGCGTTGACCGTGGCCACGGAGCAGGGGCGATTGGTGCCCACCAGCCCGCTCGGTCCCCGCTTCGCCCAGCCCACCACGTACTTGCCCGCGATGGGCTTCTTGGCCTCGTCGACGACGCGGCCCGCCTCGTTGGGGATGCGCCCGATCTTGGCGTCGAAGGGGACGCCCGGGATCGGGACCCCGTTGTAGCCCACGGAACGGAAGATGAGTCCCGCCCGCAGGGTCTCCAATTGTCCCGTGCCCTTGGGCCGGACATTGCCCTTGTCGTCGGCGGCGAGCTTGTTCTTCTCGATGCGCACCGCGTTCATCCGGCCGCCCTCCCCCAGGACTTCGACGGGAGAGACGCACAGGCGCAGATGGACCTTGCGGGGATTCTTCCCCGCCCCTTGCGCCGCCTTCTCGTTGAGATACTTGATGTTCTTCTCGGCCTCGGGGTCGGGCTTCTTGGAGAGGGCCTCGCGGGAGACGTCGTCTAGGCGCGCCTCCTCCGGGAGCAGGACCAGGTCCGAGCCGTGCAGGGACCCGATCTCGGCGATCTCGGCCGGCGAGAAGGCGGCCTGCGCCGGGCCTCGGCGCCCGAGGATGTAGACTTCGCGCACCCGGCTCTTGCGCAGGGCGTCCAGGGCGTAGCCCGCGATGTCCGTCTTGGCCAGGACGTCGGGGTCCTCGGCCAGGATGCGGGCCACATCCATGGCCACGTTGCCGATGCCCACGACCACCGCGCGCTCGGCGGAGAGATCGAAGCGCTCCTCGCGGTAATCGGGGTGGCCGTTGTACCAGCCCACGAAATTGGTCGCCGGATGCGACCCCAAGAGGTCCTCGCCCGGGATGCCCATGCGCTTGTCGCTCTCGTTGCCCACGGCGTAGATCACCGCGTCGTAGTGCGTATCGAGCTCGGCCGCCGATACGTCGCGTCCCAGCATCAGGTTCCCGTAGAAGCGAAACTCCGGATGGGAGGCGATCTTCTCGTAGACCACGATGACGCCCTTGATCTTCTGATGGTCGGGGGCCACCCCTCCGCGCACCAGGCCGTAGGGGGTCGGCAGGCGGTCGAGCATGTCCACTTGGACGGGCAGGGCGCTCTGCCTCTGCAGGGCCTCCGCGGCGTAAAAGCCGGACGGTCCGGAACCGATGACGACGACGCGCAATGGGCGAGCCATGTTATTTCTCCTGGTCAGCGAGTCAAACGGATGCGGCTCAAATGGGACGCAAGAGGCCGCTTCAGATGAGGCTCAAGCAACGAAATTGCCGCTTTTATCCGGATCAAGTCCACCGGAGCCACCCCCCCCTCGGCCAAGAAGGCGAACACGAGGTCCTCGGTGGCCACGTTGCCGGAAGCGCCCGGGGCGTAGGGACAGCCCCCGAGCCCGCCGGCGGAGGAGTCGAAGCCGGAGATGCCGTAGTGCTGCCAGGCGGTGAGGGCGTTGGCCACCGCCATCCCATAGGTGTCGTGGAAATGGAGGAATATCCGCTCGCGCGGGAGATGCTTGAGGAGGAGGTCGAGCAAGACGCGCACGTCGCGCGGAGAGGCCCGGCCGATCGTGTCGCCGATGGAGAGTTCATCGACCCCCAGCGCCGTGAGACGGTCGACGGCCGCGGCCACGGAGTCCGGGCTGACGCGTCCCTCGAAGGGGCAATGGAAGGCCGTGGAGACGTAGGCCCTCACCTTGAGCTTGGCCTGCCGGGCGCGGGCCACCACCGGACGGAAGCGATCGATGGACTCCGCGATG
>CAYWAR010000111.1:0-7551 GCA_964455765.1 uncultured Elusimicrobia bacterium | reverse complement strand
ACAAGGTCGACGACAACAGGCTCTACGCCCTGGAGGAATGATGATAATGTTTCCGCGCGCGAAGGGCGCGCTCGATGCCGTGAAACGCTCGGCCGCGCTGGCCGCGGGCATGGCCCTGCTCGGAGGCTGCGCGAGCGGACCCTCGCTGACCTTCACGCCCCAGCCCAAGCCCGACTCCGGCTGCGCCGCGGCCGAGGGGCTCGCCGCCCTGGGAATACGCCGCGTGGCCGTGCTCCCCTTCGCCTCCAGCACCGAGCGCAGGACCGAGACCTACAAGGCCCCGGCCGCGGCCAATCTCCCGCCCAAGCCCATCTACCGGTATCTGCCCGACGACGGCTCCAGCGCCGCCGGCGCCTTCGAGAACGCCTTATCGGCCCGGCGCGCCTTCACGCTGATAGAACGCCGGGACCTCGAGCGCGTGCTGGAGGAACAGAGGCTCCAGGCTTCGGGCTTAGTGGACGCCCGCGAGGCGGTCGCCATCGGGAAGATGGCCGGGGCGGACGCGGTGCTGATGGGCCAGGTCCACCATGCCTACGCGGGCTACGAGAACAAGACCGTGGGCGGCGACTGGATCGGCACCTACATCCCCCACGCGGACCTGAGCCTGCGCCTCGTCCATGTCGAATCCGGGCGCGTCGCGTGGACCTGCCGGCTCTCGCGCAACGGCCTGCAGTACCTGGATAAGCCGCTCACGCTCAATGCCCGCAAGACACTGCGCGCCCCCCACGCCCATGACGCGGCGCTCCTGGGCTCGACGGTGGAAGAGCGCATCGAGGGCCTCCTGCGCGCCGCGGCCCGCGAGGCGGCGGCGCTCTTGGACGCTCCCTAATACCCTAACGCCTCAGCGCCCCGCGCTCTCCAGCTTAGGGCGAAGATGGAGGGCTTTGAATATCCGGAACATGCTGTTCCACTCGGGGTTTCCACGCTTGGAGAGCATCCGGTGAAGACTCTCCCGCTTCACGGCCGCAGCCTTGGCCACGCGAGTCATGCCGCAAGCCCTGGCCACCGTCGCCAGGGCCGTCAGCACCAGCTCGGGGTCGTTCTCCTCGAAAGCCACCTGGATGCAGGAGTTTAGATACGCGATTCCCCTATAGGGATGCGTGCGGAACTCCCGGATCTGCTCATCGTCGTGCGATACATAGGGAGCGGCAGTCCTCCTCATCGTCGCCTCCGATAATCCTCGGCGTACTCGCGCGCGCGCACGATATCGGCGCGGCGGAGTTCCATCATACTGTAACCTATAAGTTACTTTTTATCAAGAGAGCCGATAGCCGAGGCGAGCGGTTCTTGATCCGCGATCTTCCTCTTTCTTGAAGCGTCGAGCCGATTCCGTGGTCTGAGGTGTACGGTTTGGGCAAAATTAGCTTGGAAATTGAAGGCTTTTAACTCCTCGCGCGAGGAGTTAAAGTGACGGAAAAACAAATCTTTTTTTGAGCGATCCGACCATGGTTCATGCGCGAGGGCCGCAGCGTCCGGGAGAGCAGCCCAGGGCCAAAGGGGGTCGCCTCGCGCCGACCTGCCGCTTCGCCCGAGGGTCCCGCTTCTACTTGACTCCGCCCAGAATCAGCGCGCTCTCGGCCTGAGCATAAGTGATAAAATCAGGTCTGGCCGCACTCGGGGAGGATCCCATGGCTGAAGTGCTCGACGCCGCCGCTCTGGTCGCCTATGCCGAGGGTTCGGTGGTCAGCCGCGCCCTCATCCACCGGGACACGGGGTCGGCGACCCTCTTCGCCTTCGACAAGGGCGAGAGCTTGAGCGAGCACAGCGCGCCTTTCGACGCGCTCGTCCATGTCCTCGACGGGGAGGCCGAGATCTCCGTGGGCGGGGTCTCCCACCGGGTCAAGGCGGGGCAGATGATCCTCATGCCCAGCGGCGTCCCCCACGCGCTCAAGGCCGTGGAGCGCTTCAAGATGACGCTATTTTTGGCCCGCGCGCCGGGCCCGAAGGAAACGGCGGCAGAATCTAAATGAGCGAGGGGCCGGCGAGCCCCGCGCAGCTTCTGGCCCCCACCCCGCCCATGGGGTGGAGCTCCTGGAACAGCTTCGGGCGCCGCATCGACGAGCGCCTTATCCGGGAGACCGCCGACGCCATGGTCGATAGCGGAATGGCCGCGGCGGGCTACCGCTACGTCAACTTAGACGACGGCTGGCAGGCCCCCTCCCGCGACGCGTTCGGGGATCTGCGGCCCGACGAGGCGCGCTTCCCGGGCGGGCTCAAGGCCCTGGGCGACTACCTCCATTCCAAGGGGCTCAAGTTCGGGATCTACACCAGCGTGGGGCGCAAGACCTGCGAGGGTTTTCCGGCCAGCTACGGCTTCGAGGAACAGGACGCCTCCCTTTTCGCGGAGTGGGGCGTGGACTATGTGAAGGACGATTTCTGCGGCGGCCCGCCGTTCTGGTGCCGCTATAATTTCTGGCCTTGGTGGGACTATCGCTCCCGCTACACGGCCATGTCGCGGGGCCTGAGGAGTTCGGGCAGGCCCATCGTCCTGAGCCTCTGCAACTGGGGTTTCGGCCGGGTCTGGGAATGGGGAGGCGAGATCGCCCAGCTCTGGAGGACGACCTTCGACATATGGCCGAGCTGGCGGCGTATCATGGGCATACTCGACGCCCAGCGCGGCCTCGAGCGCTGGTCCGGGCCGGGCCGCTGGAACGACCCGGACATGCTCGAGGTGGGCGTGGCGCCGCTCACCCTGGAGGAGTCGCGGACCCACTTCAGCCTCTGGGCCATCCTCGCCGCCCCGCTCATCGCGGGCAACGACCTGCGCTCCATGCCCCCCGAAACTCTCGCCATCCTGGCCAACCCCGAGGTGCTCGCCGTGGACCAGGATCCGGCCGGACTGCAGGGGACGCTCGTCTCCGATCCGCGAAGCCCCCTGCAGGCCTGGTCGCGGCGGCTGGCCGCTCCAGACGAGCGGGCCGTGGTGCTCCTCAATCGCAGCCGGCAGTCCCGGTCCGTCGAGGTCTCCTGGCCTCAACTCGGCTTGCGCGGACCCGCGCGGGTGCGCGACCTCTGGAGGCGCGAGGATCTCGGGGCCTTCGACGGGCGCCTGAGCCTCGAAGCGCCGGGACACGGCGCGCGCATGCTCCGCTTGAGCGGCGCGCAAGAATGCTAGACTTGACCCATCTCCGGCAGGAGGAAACCCCATGAAATTGCGCGAGCTGGCGGATCTTCTTCAAGTCGGCCTCAAGGGCCCCGAGGACTACGAGATCCGGGGGGTCCGGGACATCGAGATACTCTCCCCGGAGCAGGCCCTGGCCGAGAATTTCATCTATTTCATCGAGTCGCCCGCCGTGCTCAAGCGCCATCCTAAGGCCGCCGATAGCGGCGCGATACTCACGACCGCCGCTTTAGCCGATAAGTTCCCGCGCGCGCTCATCGCCCCGGAGCGCGGAGCGCGCACCGTCTTCATCGCCCTGCTCCAGCGCTTCGACAAGACGCCCTCGTTCCCCCCCGGAGTGTCCCCCCAGGCCAGCGTGCATCCGAAGGCCCAAGTCGCGGCCACGGCCCGCGTGCTCGCGGGCGCGGCGGTCATGGAAGGCGCGCAGGTGGGCGAGCGGACCACGCTCTATCCGGGCGTGGTGCTCGAGCCCTACGCCAAGGTGGGCTCGGACACCGTGCTCTACCCCAATGTCGTCATCGGCCACCACTGCGAGATCGGAAGTCACTGCATCATCCACGGCTGCACCGTCATCGGGGCCGACGGCTTCGGCTTCTTCGACGAGCCCGGCAAGCGCCACAAAGTCCCCCAGATCGGCAACGTGGTCATCGCCGACCATGTCGAGATCGGCGCCAGCTCCACGGTGGACCGCGCGACCATAGAAACCACCTCCATCGGCGAGCACACCAAGCTCGACGACCAGGTCCACGTCGGCCACAACTGCCGGGTCGGGCGCTTCGTCTACATCGTGGGGAACTCGGCCGTCGGGGGCTCGGTGGTCATCGAGGATGGGGCCATGCTATCGGGCATGGTCATCGTCAAGGACCATCTGCGCATCGCCGCGGGAAGCATCGTCATGGGGCTCTCAGGCGTGGCCCAGGACACCGAGCCCAAGACCGCCTATTTCGGCTCGCCGGCCCGGCCGGCTAGGCAGATGCACAAGATGCACGCGGCCCTCGAGCGCCTGCCGGAGCTCCTGAGCCGGGTCCGCGCGCTCGAAGAGAAGGCCGGAGCCCCGGCTCCGTCCTGATGGCCCTCATCCTCCTCGCCAAGACCCTCCTCATCTTCCTGGGCGCGGCGCTGGTCCTGGGCTGGCTGGCCGCCAAGCTCCTGCGGGCGAGCCTGCTGGGGCTCATCGTCTTCATCGTCGTCCTGGCCGCCGGCGGCGCGCAGTCCAAAAAAGAGCTGGACGCGTGGGTGGAGGAGAGCCTGGGCTCCCTCTCCCAGCGCCCGGAAGAGGACGCCGCCTTCCGTCACATCGCGGAGACCGTGATCCCCTTCATGCGCAAGGTCGGCGCGGAGATCCCGCCCCGGGCCGAGGAACTGCTGAGGGACACGGCCAAGAAGGGCTCCCCCTGCCACCGCGCCTTGGCGCGCAAAGCCCTGGGAGAGGACGCGGACCCGGTCTCCGCCTGCAAGTAGGAGGGCGTCCCCGCCGGGGACGCCCTCCCGTTTCCACTTAATCCAGGTCCGCCGTTTACTTCTTTTCTTCCTTCTTCACTTCCTCTTTCTTGTGGCACTTCATGCACATGGAGACCGTGAAGACCTTCTTCACCTCGAAGTGATCCTTGCCGTCATGGCAGGCGCCGCAGGCCTTGCCGGCCCGCATGTCGGCCATCTTCAGGCCGTCCTTGCCCTTTTCCTTGGCGAAGAGAGGCTTCTCCCCCTCATGGCAGTCCTTGCAGCCCTTGAGCTTGTCCGCATGGACCTTGTGCGGGAACTTGACCGGCGCGAGCTTGCCGGTCTTGTCCAACACGATGAACTCCGGGGCCTCTTCTTTGGCTTCTTCGGCCGGAGCCGCCTTGTCGACGGCCTTCGTCGCCTCGTCCGCGGCCGCGGGCTTGGCCTCCGCCTTCCCTTCCTCGGCCGGCGCGAGCCTGGCGAGGAAACACGCTACGACAAGCACGCCGATGAGCGCGCCCAACATTTTCCGCATTTAAGCTCCTCCCTGGGGTCTAACTGATAATAAAAATACAGACTCTTCAGATATTGTGCAACAAAAAGGCCAATACTCGCAGCACCCCCTGCCCGCTAAACAACCCCCCCGGGTCGGGAGAGCGGTAGGGGGGGCCCAAAGCCCAGCACAGCATAGCCCAGGTGCGTGCAGCGCCATGGACAAGCCGTTCCTTCGGCGTATTTGATATCCTATCGAGGATGAAAGGCCAAGTCGTCTACATGTACGCCTACGACGTGGCGTACGAGATCGACCTCCAGAAGGTGCGGGAACTCCTGGCGAAGAGGACGCAGTTCATGGAACTGCGCCCGGACAAGACCATCCCCAGGGATTTCCCCCTCTACAAGCCGCTCTGCATCGAGGAGCCCGCGATCACGGCGCAGACCTCCATCGGACCCCTCACCCTGCGCCGGGAGATCAAGATCTTCGCCATCGGCGCCCTCTCCATCTCGCTGGAGGCGGATTTCGAAGTGGGCGAGATCGGGGACCTGCTGGCCTACCACTCCCTCAAGCTCGCCGACGGCCGCACCCTCGACGACCTCGCCGCCGAGGTCTGCGATAGCGTGCTCTCGACTATCGGGCCCTACCTGACGCGCCCCTCCCCGGACAAGGGGAACCCCGAGGCGTACACCATCTTCTGCCTCTTCTCGGGCCTGCAGGGCGCGCCGGTGGGCCGCTCCGGAGCCCCGGACGCCCAGCGCTGGCTCGCCGTGCACCGCCAGGCGGTCGCGGGCCTCCTCACCGAGGAGAAGAGCTTCGACCGCTTGAGCGAGGCCGAGATCGAGGAAACGACCAAGCATAATTACTCCTACACGACCTCGGACCTCTTGGTCGTGGACTGGAACAGCGCGCTCATCGTCGACCCCGAGGGCAGGCCCGACGAGCTCCTCTACATCATCGAGACCGCCAACCTCCAGCTCACCGAGTTCCGGCTCTACGACAGGACGCTCGAGGAGTTCCTCGACAAGGCCTACGACGAGATCGAGGCCTACTCCCGCAAGCCGCCCCTGCTCAAGGGCCCGGGGCCCGTGCTCTCGCGCCTGCGCGGCATGCGCATGGACCTGGCCAAGATGGCCGACGAGCTCTCCAACATCACCAAGTTCTTCGGGGACTGGCACCTGGCGCGGCTCTACATGGCCTGCGCGGACCGCTTCCACCTTAAGGAATGGCAGGACTCGGTGGACAGCAAGCTCAAGACCTTGGACAGCCTCTACAACCTGCTCCTCACCGACATCACCAACCGCCGCATGCTCCTGCTGGAAGTGGCCATCGTCGCTTTGTTCATCGCGGACCTCATCCTGATCGGCATGCAGCTCAAGTGACCGAGGCATCCGCGGCCGAAACGCCCTTCAAGTCGGGCTTCGTCGCGCTCCTGGGCCGGCCCAACGCGGGAAAATCCACTCTGATCAACGCCCTGCTCGGCCGCAAGCTCTCGATCATCTCCGCGAAGCCGCAGACCACGCGCCACAAGGTGCTCGGCCTCCTCAACGGCAAGGGCTTCCAGGCCTGCCTCCTCGACACCCCCGGCTGGCTCGACAAGGCCAAGGACGCCCTGCAAGGGGCGCTCCTGCTCTCGGCGCGCATCGCGGCCCGCGACGACGCGGACATCCTGGTGCTGGTGGCCGAGCCCCACCTGCCCCCCCCGGCGGAGCTCGAGTCCCTGCGCAGGCTCCTGCCCCCGGGCAAGCCCCTCCTGCTCGCCCTCAACAAGATCGACCTTTTCACCGACCCCGCCCTCCTGGAATCGGTCAAGGCCGCGTACGCCGCGGCCCTCTCCCCCGCGGGGATACACGCGATATCGGCGCTGATGATGCAGGGCGTCGCGGAGCTCCAGGCCGCCATCGTGGGGCTCCTGCCCCCTTCCCCCGCCTATTACGGCGCCGAGAGCCTCTCCGACCGCTGGGAGAGGTTCTTCGCCTGCGAGCTGGTGCGCGAGGCCGCCTTCGGCCTCTACCGGGAGGAAGTGCCGCACGCCTGCGCCGTGGACATAGACGAGTTCAAGGACGGCCCGAGCCGTTCCTCGATCCGGGCCATAGTCTACGTCGAGACGCCGGGACAGAAGGGAATCGTCATCGGCCCCGGGGGCCGCACCGTGCGCGAGCTCACCGAACGCAGCCGCCAGGCCATCGCCGGCTTCCTGGGCCGAAAAGTGGAGCTGGAGCTGAAGGTCAAGGTGCGCTCCGGCTGGCGCAAGGACCCCTCCGCGCTCAAAGCCTTCGGCTACACGCCCTGACTATTTGAGGTCGGCGGAGCGGTCGGCGGGGATGCTGTAGCGCTTGAGGATCTCGAGCGTCGTTTCCCGGGCCCCGGCCGCGCGTATGACCAGCCGCGTCCCGGGGTCGCTCCAGTAATCGGACTCCATCCGGCTCCCCGCGTGGTGGTCGAGCTCCACGACGTGGAACTCCCCCCGCGGCTTCTCGAAGGCCTTGACCACGTC
>CAYWAR010000110.1:4931-7607 GCA_964455765.1 uncultured Elusimicrobia bacterium | reverse complement strand
CTTCGGCTACAACGCGACCTTCCGCTATCCCCTGCGCGGAGGCTCCCAGGCCCTGCCCGACGCCCTGGCCGCGCGCGTGCGGGACCTTCGCCTCGGGGCGCGGGTCCTGCGCGTGGACTTGGAGCAGAAGATCGCGCTCATCGAGGGCCTGGGCGAGGTGCGCTATGAGCGCCTGGTCAACACGCTGCCCCTCGACGATTTCCTGGACCTCGCCTCTCCCCTGCCCGCCTCCGTGCGCGCGGCGCGCGCGCACCTTCGGCGCATCTCGGTCTACAACCTGAACCTGGGCGTGGCCCGGGGGGGGATATCGCCGATGCATTGGGCGTATTTCCCGGAGGACCGCTTCGTCTTCTACCGGGTCGGGTTCCAGAGCAATTTCGCCAAGACCGTGGCGCCGCGCGGCGCGACCTCCATCTACATCGAGATTTCCCGCCGCCCCGAGGAGAAGGTCTCCTTGGACCGGCTGGAGAGCCAGGCCCTCCAAGGCCTGCGCTCAACCGGCCTGCTCAAATCCTCCGACCGGCTCCTGACCAGACTCTGGATCCCCATCGGCTGCGCCTACGTGGTCTACGACAAGCACCGTTCGGCCTCGGTCGCCGCCGTGATGCGCCACTTGGAGAGCGTCGGCGCCTATTCCATCGGCCGCTGGGGGGGGTGGAAATACTCCTTCATGGAAGAGACGATCCTGGACGGAAAGCGCTGCGCCGAGAAGCTCCTGGGACTCACCGGCGTCCAAGCCCCCGACGAGTCCCAAGCCGAACTGGTCCCGCTGAAATAAGGAATCTACCCCGCGAGAAGCGTCTGGACCCAGCCCATGTACCGTTCGACCTGTTTTTGGATGGCGAGGGCTTCCTTCTCCGAGAAAGACTTGTCCACGCATTCGATGAGGTTCTTCTCCGCCAGGATGCGATCGAGCCTTCCGGCCTGCTCCTTCACCTCCGGATGACGGATGTGCCCGCCGAGAAGATATACGGCGTCCCGATGGTCATCCGAGGAGGAGCGCAAGCCCGCCTTCGCTACGAGCAAGGCATCGGAGGCGGAGATCGCGCAATGCACCGCGGCCAAGCCGACCCCGTTCCAATTGCGCGCGAGCGCGGCCTCGCGCATCATCTTGAAGAAGTCCTGGGCCTTGGCCCAGTAGATCCCCGCCCGCTCCGGAGGGATTCTCTTGCTACTTGCCTTTCTGGGGGCCATGCAGGACCTCCGTCAACAGCTTTCCGTGGATGACGCGCCCCGTAGCCGCGACCTCTCGCGCAAAGGATTGTCCGCCGGCGTAAGCGGCCTTAAAATCATCCTTGGCGAGAATGACCGGCGCCAACGGACGCCTGAACGCTCCATACACCTTCCGCCCCACCCCCAGGAAGTGCTCTTGGGCTTCCCGGATCGACTCGCTCTTGTCGACCAGGACCAGGAGGTCCACATCGCTCCCGAGGCCCGAACTCCCTTTGGGGACGCTGCCGAAAAGTGAGAGAGAGACGACCGGCTTGGGAACGTCTTTGACGAGAAGACGGGTTAGATGCTCCAGCCAGTCCCTTTCCTTGCGGAACAAGTGGTCCAGGACATCGGACACCACCCAATGAGCCCTGTTCAAGAGGAACTGGTGAGCTGGAGAGGCGGTCTTATGGGACACAAGCCCCTCGGCCTCCAACTCCTCCAGGGCCTTGAGGATCACGGGATGGCTCAATCCCGCGCGCCTGGCCACCTCCCGGCCGGTCAGCTCGCCATTGGCCGAGAATAGGCAGCGCAAAGCCTCGACCATGGAACGCCTTCCGAGAAGATCGTTCAAGAACCTTGGCTTCATGGTATATAATATTACCAGTTGGTAATATTAGTATACACACCGCTCCGCTCCAGGTCAAGGGCGTTTTTTCGCCCCCATTCCTCCCAGGCACCTCCCGGCGTGGTCGTAGGCCGCGCGGCACCACGTCTCCTCGCCGTCCTTCCAGCCGCAGAACACCCATTCCTCTCCGACTTGGCCCAGATCGAAGGAGAGCTCGACCGGATACTCCTTGACCCGGGATGCCCCGGCCGCGAGCGCCTTGCGCCGCTCGGCCTCCGGAAGCCGAAGAGCATAGGTATGCGTGCCCATCGCGAAGCCGAAGACCACCCCAGTCCCGGGATGGAGCAGCGCGGGATTTCCGCAGAACACGGCGCGGCAGTCTTCGGGAAGAGTCTTCCCCAGCTCGTCCCATAGGCGCGCCACCAGGTCCGGATGCGCACCCAGCGCGTAATAGGGATCCTTGAGGGTTCCGGGGAGAGCGAACGCCGGCCCGCGCATGCCCTGCGGGAACTTTTCGAGGACTTTCCGTAAACCCACATTCGCCGGATGCGCCATAACGACAGCAACAAGTCTCTGCCGGCCCTTGTTCACTCTTTCTTCTTCGGGTAGACAGCCGGGGGGGATTTTCTCACCCGTTCGATGATCGGGCCTGCAGACTCCGCTCCGAGGTCCACCTTCAATAGGATCTCTCTCATCCTCTTCTCGTCACCGGCCAAGGCGGCCTTGTCGAACTCATCCATGTGTCCGGCCCTGGCAACGATATTGGTCAGTATAACATCGGCTCCGGGATGGCGCCAGGGCAATGTCCCCCATAAGCGCGGAACGCCGCCAAAAGCCAAACCGAATTTCCCCCGTAACCAAAACCCCCCCCCGGGCCCCCGATTTAAAAACGGGAA